>NZ_CDSBKL010000276.1:0-5625 GCF_977115555.1 Aquiflexum sp. | reverse complement strand
GCATGTTGTTTAACCTTTCCTGGTATTTCCAAATAACTATAAATAACATTCCCGAATCCCAATAAAAATCCAATTCTTAGATTTCAATCCTACTTCTGTTTTTTTCAAAAGTATTTTTGCCTAAAATCTTAAGAAATATGAACACCATTTTTCTTGCCAAAAAATTTGATTGAGGAACTCAAAATTCGATGATTTCTAATAAAATAACGATATTGATAAATAATCTTAATTCTAAATCATGGCTAGATTGACTATTAATGGAAAGGAATTTGAAGTAGAGGCCCCTGCCGGAATGCCTTTGCTTTGGGTAATCCGTGAACAATGCGGGTTGACAGGAACAAAGTATGGCTGCGGTATTGCCCAATGCGGGGCATGCACTGTCCATATCGATGGTCAACCAACACGCTCTTGCATTACCCCTGCAACCTCGGCAGAAGGTAAAAACATCACCACCATAGAAGGGATCGCTCCTGACACAAACACCCTACATGTCGTTCAGCAAGCATGGATTGAAGAACAAACGCCACAATGCGGTTATTGCCAATCAGGACAAATCATGTCCGCTGTGGCATTACTCAATGAAAATCCTTCCCCTAGCGATGAGGAAATTGACGCTGCCATGTCAGGGAACATTTGCCGCTGCGGCATGTATGGCCGTATCAAGTCTGCCATCAAGCGCGCTTCAGCATCTCTTCAATCTTCCAATACGCTCTAAATCAATATAAAAATGAAAAAATGGACTAGACGAGCATTTATAGGGGCCGGAGTATTGGCAGGAGGGACTTTGGTGATTGGAATAGCTATCCGACCGGGAAACCGTTCCTCCAAAGTGGCTGGTTTGATTGCATCTGAAGGAGAAACAGTCATGAATATTTGGCTAAAAATCGCTCCCGATAACACAGTGACAGTTATCATTCCCCATGCAGAAATGGGGCAGGGAGTTCATACTGCTCTGGCGATGATGCTCGCCGACGAAATGGATGCAGATTGGTCGAAAGTAAAGTTTATCGAAGCGCCTGCAGAGAAGGAGTACGCCAACTTTGCTGTGGCCAAAGGCTTTATCGCAGGGGATGCTACGTTCCCAAAATTTCTTGAAGAAACGATCGATGGGGTTTTCCTAACTGCTGTCAAATCCATGAACTTCCAAATCACAGGCGGAAGTGCATCAGTGAGATTTACAGGTCAGCATGCCATGAGAATAGCAGGTGCTGCGGCCAAAACCATGCTGCTACAAGCTGCAGCTGAAACCTGGAAAGTCCCTGTCGGAGAACTGAAAGCAGAAAATAGCAGCATCACCCATGCTGCCAGCAACCGGACCGCCACTTATGCCGAATTGGCTCCTGTAGCGGCTAAGGTTTCGACCCCAAGTCAACCAAGACTTAAATCACAGGAAGAATTCAAAATAATGGGGACTTCCAAACCCAGGTTTGATATTCCTGCAAAAGTCACGGGAGAGGCTAGGTTTGGAATGGATGTGCAGGTCCCGGGAATGAAATATGCCACCGTTAAAGCTGCTCCGGTATTTGGAGCAAAGGTGAAAGCTGTCGATACAACTGTCCCTTCAGGTACTACAGGTGTTATCAAAATATTGAATTTGGAAAATGCTGTTGCCGTCGTGGCGGATGGATATTGGCAGGCGAAGACAGCCTTGGATGCTCTTCCTGTAGAATTTGAAGCCACAGAAAATGACGGACTCAATCAAGAGGAAATCATAAACCGATACCGCAATGCCATGGATGCTGATTTGGCAGAGGGTAATCTGGATACGCACTTCAAAGGCGGAGATGCCGCAGCTACTTTGGAGCAGGCGGAAACACTTGTGGAGGCAGAATATCAACTTCCCTTTCTCGCCCATGCCACGATGGAACCTATGAATTGTACCGCTTGGGTGCATGATGGCAAATGCGAGATCTGGTGCGGCAGTCAAAACCCACTTGGAGTCAAAGCTGCCGCTGCGGAATTATTGGAAATAGATATTGAACAAGTTACCGTCCACAACCAACTATTAGGTGGAGGTTTTGGACGGCGCTCGGAAACAGATGTGGTGAAGCAGGCAGTATTGATCGCCAAGGGAGTCGACTTTCCGGTAAAATTGATCTGGTCAAGGGAAGAAGATACCCAACATGACGTATATCGTGAGGCAACTCTTAGCCGGATGAAAGCAGGACTTGATAAATCGGGAAAACCGATTGCCTATTCCCATCAGTTTATATTCAAGCACCATCCACCGGAAGCTGCGGATGTTCCTTACGACATTCCTAACCAGTTGATTCAATATTCAAGTCCTGCCTCATTTGTTCCCTGGGGCAATTGGAGAAGTGTGGATCACTCTACGCATGGATTTTTAACAGAATCATTCATTGATGAATTGGCACATGCAGCAAAGCAAGATCCATTTGCTTATCGAAAAGGCCTGATCAAAAATAACACACGAATGTTGGGTGTTTTAGATTTGGTTTATGAAAAATCCAATTGGGGAGCGAGCCTTCCTGCCAATTGGGGTAGGGGTATTTCCATCACCCAATCTTTTGGATCTATTGTAGCGGAAGTAGCTGAGGTAGAAGTCGGCATCGAAGGAAAAGTGAAAGTGCATAGAGTAGTTTGTGTAGCTGACCCGGGCTTTGCCATCCATCCGGATGGGTTTATTGCGCAGATGGAAAGCGGGATAATCTATGGGTTGGCTGCTGCCATGACCGGAGAGATTAGTATCCAAAACGGTGCAGTTGCCCAGAGCAATTTCCATGACTATCCTGTCACCAGGATGCATGAAGCTCCCAAAATAGAAACCTATATCATCAATTCAGGAAACCCTCCCGGTGGAGCAGGAGAACCAAGCACCCCGGGAATTGCACCGGCTGTGACCAATGCCATCTTTGATGCTACAGGGATCCGCATTCGCCAACTTCCGATTTCAAAAAACGATCTGAGGGCATCGATCCGTCAAACGACTTAATGAATTTCTTAACCAAATCAAGAAACCAGATTCATCTTAACTCCTAAACTATAAAACCATATGGGACTATTTTGGAACCTGATCCAACAAAGCCAGATTTCTGACCAAAAAGGCAGGGCAGATACCTTGGAAGCGAGAGTTGCTTTTCTCGAACTTGAACTTCAAAAAACCAAATCGCTGCTGATCAGTACTTTAAAGGTTTTGGAAGAGCAAAGCGGAAAAGACATTGACGGAGATGGAAAGCTAGGTTAAGGGTAATCCTTTTTTTAAGTTTAAAAGACAGGATATGATATCATTATTCCGAAAAATACGGCAAAAACTTCTCGAAGAGAACAAGATAGGCAACTACCTCAAATACGCTGTAGGTGAAATTTTTCTTGTAGTTATCGGGATTTTAATTGCATTGGCAATCAATAATTGGAATGAAACCCGAAAAATGAAAATTAATGAACAAGCTTACCTTTTAAGCCTAAAAAAAGACCTACAGGAAGATATTTCTTTTAATAAAAGAAATGTATTGTCTCGTTTTGAAAAAAAAGTAGAAGCTCTAAAAATAGGTAAAGCTTATTATCAAGGTAACTATCAGTTTCAAGACACACTTCTTTTTATAAATACTTTGGGTTATGGAGGTGTTTTTGGAAGAGTTGTTTGGGCATTTAAAAAAAACACCTACAATCAGTTACTGAATACAGGTCAATTTAACGAAATCGAGAATGATTCACTAAGAGCCGGTATAATTGACTATTATAACCTTCTTAATATCCTTGAGGAGAGCGGTGAAAATAAAGAAACAGGTTATATTAAATATACCAACTCGTTGAGACCATTTATTAGGGAGGATACGGTTAATATTTCGGAATTTGATCAAAAATTATTCATGTCTAATGTTAGAACTGAAGAGTTTTATAGGCTTCTAAATTTAGAATTGAATTTGGCCTATGATATCAAAAGCAAATGTGTTGCTGTAAATGAAAGTGCAGAAAAGCTTATAAGATTAATCGAAATCCAATTGGAAAAATGATCTCCTTCCTTCGAAAAATCCGACAAAAACTCCTTCTAGAAGGAAAGATTGCAAATTATCTTAAATACGCTGCCGGTGAAATTTTTTTGGTTGTCATCGGTATTTTGATTGCCCTTCAATTAAATATTCTAAATGAAGAAGCCAAAGAAAAGAAAGCAACAGAACAGCTTTTGATAGGGATGCAAGCTGACTTGAATTTGGAAGTTGCACGTATTGATTTTCTTCAGTCCTACTATGGTGATATTACAAATGGTATTCAACAGATTATTCTGAATTACCAGGGGAAAGAAAGCAATACCAATAAAGAGCTGGGGCAATATTTTCTGAACACTTTTGAATTTCGGAAATTTTCCAAGTTTAACACCAACTACCAGACACTATACGGCAGTGGTCTGCTGCAGGAAATTGAAGACAAAAATCTATCTGAAGAAATCATCACCTACTTTTCCAAACAATATTTAGAGTGGTCTTTAGAAATTTACCAACAAAAGGCCAGCGCATTTAATTTTAACAACGCCACCCAATTTGATCCTCTTGACAAACTGCAGAGAAGCGCCAAGTATAAGTCTATTCCCAATTTCAGATTGTATATTGGTGATGATTACGCAACTGATTTTAAAGAATTAATCAAAGAACCTGAAGTATTGAACTTCCTTACGGACCTGTTACATCAAAGTGAATTGGTTTTTGATAATCTTAAAACCTATAAAGAAGCAAACCTTGTTTTATCAAATCAAATCCAAAAATACCTTGATCAATGATTAGATTCTTTCGAAAAGCACGGCAAAAACTCCTTTCCCAGAATCGGGTCTCCCGATATCTTACTTATGCAGTGGGGGAGATTTTTTTAGTCACGATCGGCATCCTCATTGCGATCCAAATCAACACCTGGAATGAAGACCGGAAGGAAAAAAACTACCTTCTCAAAGTCTATGAACAAATAAGGCAGGACCTACAGGCGGATACGGTCAAATTGCGGATCTCTATTGAAGATTTGGAAGCTAAGAATGCCCGAATTTCAGAAATTATTAATCGTTCCATTCCCGTAACCTATTATGATACGCTAAACGAATCCAATTATCAGTATTGTGAAAAATGCAGAAGTGACATTACTAATCTTGAGTCTTTTCAATATCTGGACAAAGGGTACCAATTATTAAAGGCAGTCAATACAGCTCAAAACTTCAAAGAGGATTCACTAAATACGGCCATCACCCAATTCTATTCAGAATACCTTCCCTTGGTCGACGAATCCCAAAGTTTACTTATAGAGCTTTCCAAAAATATTTTGGCTGGCTACCAGGATTATGACTGGTTTATCAGCTATGCAGATTTCGGTAAAAAAACTTATAACCAGGAATTTATTCAGTACATTTTTGAAAGCGAAAAACACCGAAGGGCCTGCGCACACTACTTGATTTTCTCAAAGTTTGGTCTGAGAGTCCTACATGAGTACCGGGACAATTCCATTCAGATTCTAAATCTAATTGACAAAAAACTAGCTGAATAAAATGATCTCTTTCTTCCGTAAAATCCGCCAAAAACTTCTTCAACAAAACGCCGCAAAAAGATATCTCCTTTATGCTTTTGGAGAAATCTTGCTAGTGGTGATCGGTATCTTGATCGCCTTGCAAGTCAATAATTGGAATGA
>NZ_CDSBKL010000275.1:0-5636 GCF_977115555.1 Aquiflexum sp. | reverse complement strand
TCCGTTAAACCCTTCATTCCAAATCTTTAAATGAACCATTTGAAAAAGTAAATAGTAAATTTTTTAAAAATAAATGGTTTATAATTTCTCGACTTGACTTTTTTCCGTGATTACCCATTGTTTGAAAATCGTAAGTATTGATTTGAAAAATGTTAAGGCTTATTTCATGGATTGGATAATTTTGTGAAATTATAAAATGTAAATAGCACATAAAATCAGGAATATGACCCACTGCGTCCCAAATTATGTTGTGGAAACCTTGGCAAACCGGCTGAGAAGAAATTATTTGATTTTTTGGCATTTCAGCCAAACTCATCCTTCGACTTTTGTTTACATAAAGTCAGTCCGTTGGATTGGTTTGATCTTAGCGGTTTTTCTTTTGTTTTCTTTAAGTGCCTTTGGACAGGATGCACCCATGTCCAATTCCAATCATTTCCGTGGCAATATCAGTGTCACCAACAATGGCCTTTCGCTCATCCCGGCATTTTCCCTTGGGCGACCGGCAGCGATTTTTGAAATGTCGCTAGGCGGTGAAAGGCTGAGTTTCGATCCCGAACTTCGTTTTGCATTGGATGGGAAACCTTGGTCTTTTATATTTTGGTGGCGCTACAAAATCGTCAAATCAGACAAATTTACCCTTCATGTTGGTGCACATCCTGCTTTTATTTTTACCACGACCATGGAACCGGATGCAAATGGTCAGATGGTAGAAACCACCAAGACCCAGAGGTTTTTTGCAACAGAAATCTCCCCTTCCTATACCATCAGCCCAAAAACAAAACTGAGTTTTCTTTACCTAGCTGGAAGAAGCCTAGGCAAGGTTCCATTCGCGCTCAATCAATTTGTAACCGTAGGTCCTTCTTTTACCAATATTTCCATTTCTGAAAAGTATTTCTTCAATGCACGCCCTCAGGCATTTTACCTCAAGATGAATGAAAAGGACGGGTTCTTTGCCAGTTCTTCCATGGCAATAGGCAGGAGAAACTTTCCGATCTCCATTGGAGGCATCATCAGCAAAAAGATCGTGTCCGAAATCGAGGTAGACAATTGGATCTGGAATATCAGCTTGATCTATTCTTTCAACAATGATTTTATCAAAAGATCGAACCCGATACTTTAAATTGATATTAATGGATATTTGATATTTATTGATATTGGCTAGGTTGAAATATGGTAGAAATACAATTGATATAAGGTAGAAATAGTGTCCAGGTATCAAGCCTCAATTTTATCTATTCAGGCATGATGCTTAAAAATTATATCGCCGCAGGCATATATCAATATATATCGCGAAGCAAATATCATTTCAATATCACCGCAGGTATATATCCATTTATATCATGCAGCTTATATCCTTAAAATTTCGCAAAGCATATATCATTTAAAAAATATGGACAAACCTGAATCACTTGAAGAGTTTTACAAAAGGAAATTCAATTGGCTTCCTGAAAATATCAGGAACGACATTGGACATTTTAACATGTTCCGTTTGGAACCTTTTTCCCAAGGAAAAACCACTTCAATTCCTTACCGGAGACGGGATTTTTATAAAATCATGTTGGTCAAAGGACAAAGTGAGGTCTATTATGCAGATCAGGTCATCGAGGTAAAGAAGCAGGCTTTGGCATTTTCCAACCCTTTGATCCCTTATAAATGGGAGTACCACGAAGACTTGAAAGGACAATACTGTATTTTCAACAGTCACTTTATGCATGATTTTGGCAATATCAGCCAATATGAAATCTTCCAACCAACCGGCAACCACGTATTCGAACTTTCCGACCAACAGGTGGAGGAAGTGGAGGCGGTTTTTAAGAAAATGGAAATTGACTTCAGCTCGGAATACAAATACAAGTATGACAGCATCCGAAGTTTGATCCTGGAACTCATCCATTATGGCCTCAAGCTACAGCCCAACACCTTGGCTGACAGACAGCCATTCAATGCTGCACAAAGGATTTCGGCGATGTTTATGGAGTTGTTGGAAAGACAATTTCCCATTGAAGACAATCATCCCCAAATCAACCTGCGCTCAGCCTCGGAATTTGCAGAGCACCTCAATATCCATGTCAACCATCTCAACCGGGCCGTAAAAGAAACCATCGGAAAAACCACTTCCCAGCTGATTGCAGACAGGCTTATACAGGAAGCCAAAGTACTGCTCAAACACAGCAAATGGAATGTTTCAGACATCGCTTTTGCTTTGGGATTTTCAGAAGTCACCCATTTCAACAATTTTTTTAAGAAACACCTGAACACCAGTCCCATGAAATTCAGGCTAGAATAGCATCATGTGTTTTCCTTGAACCAGGAAGGTTTGGAAAATTAGCGGTCCCGCCCTCAGTCCATAAGCCGAGTACAAATTCAGAAAGTGATCAAGATTGAAAGTGAAGTGAAGAAGGATTTCCGAAATACCTTCTTTAATTTGACTGAAAAAATCAGTGGAAAAAATGAATGCGATTTGTAGCAAAAAACCTCTTTCGGGCAGGATTAATTTCAGGAAGCGTTAAAAATTTGCAAAAAAATAATGTGGAATTTTAGCTCCCAACAGGACCGAAAAAAATCACTTTTCTTATTAATTTCCCCTTTTGACAATATTTTCGGTCCATTGAGGTAAAAAAAAATAAAAAGGTTTAATCAATAGGATCGGAGAAGAAAGAATGTCGGGGTATCCCATTTTTGATTTGTTTTCCTATATTTAGGTAACTCTATCTTTTCCCAAATGGCCGCATACGACATAGAAATTATCCTTAACCGTCAACTTGCCGATTGCCTATCGATTCCTGTCTTCATTACAGATACGATTGGCAACCTGATTTTTTACAATGAACCGGCAGATAAAATCCTTGGGACTTCTTTTGAAGATACAGGGGAGATGAAGGTGGAAGAGTGGGCGACCATTTTCAAGCCATTGGATGAGGCTGGGAATCCATTGCCTCCTGAAGGATTGCCATTGGTCAATACCCTTAGCGATCAGCTTCCACACCATAAGGTATTTTGGATTGAAAGTCTGAAAGGGAGTTCTGAAAAAATATCTGTAACCTCCTACCCTATAATCGGCCGTACAGGTAAGTTTTTGGGGGCAGTAGCCATTTTCTGGAATTCTCAAGACTCATGAAAGTTTCGATCAAAGGCGTCCGCGGATCTATTCCAACCTCAAATCCAGAAACCTCTTTTTTCGGGGGACATACCTCTTGCGTGACAGTCCGAGAAGAATCTTGGGAACTTATCCTGGACGGTGGATCCGGTATACAAAACGTGACACCACCTGAAGGAAATGACAGGGTTGATATCTTATTGACACATTTGCATATGGATCATATTCAAGGATTGGGATTCTTCAATCCGCTATTCGATCCAAACAAGGAAGTACACATTTGGGCTCCTGCAAGTGCCACCCAAAATTTAAGGGCTAGGCTCAACAGATACCTTTCCCCGCCACTTTTTCCTGTCCATATCCGTGACCTGCCTTGCAAATTAACTTTGCATGAAGTAGGCAATGGCAGTTTTGAGATAGGTCCATTTACTATAGAATCCAGGTTTGTGATCCATCCGGGACCTACTGTTGGATTTAGGATCAAAGGTAAAAATGCAGTTGTGGTTTATATTCCTGACCATGAACCGGCCCTTGGACCTAAAGGATTGTTGACTGATAAAAAATGGATTTCAGGTTTTGATTTGGCGCAGAATGCGGACATTCTTTTTCATGATGCACAGTTTACACACAAAGAATATGAAGGAAGAATAGGATGGGGCCATTCTTGCATGGAAGATACCATCAAATTTGCCAAACTTGCTGGAGTCAAGAAACTTTTAATGACTCACCATGACCCTTCCCACAGCGACATGACGCTGAAAGAAATTCTTGCTGAACAGAAATCAAAACATACCGGTGAGCTCGACTTTGAACTTGCCAAAGAAGGAATGGAGATTGAGTTGGGATAGGTTATATTAAGAAATAATCCATTTTTGATTTTTTGGAAATCACTCTACATCTTACTATTGGTTGGTTTCAAAAAACAATCCTGATTTTTTTGAAAAAAATTGAAGAAAAAACAACCGGGTATTTTCATCTAATTCACTCCTGCACGATATTCCCCAGGAGTCTTTCCGACCTGACTTTTGAATAGCCTGGTGAAATGTTGGGGGTATCTGAAACCGAGACTGTAAGCTATCTCGCTGATAGATTGTTCTGGGTTGTGTATCCTGATTTTGGCCTCATCGATCAGTTTTAGCTGTATGTATTCCAAGGCAGTTTTTCCTGTTTCCTTTTTCACTAAATCCCCAAAATAATGAGGAGATAGATTTAACTCTCCGGCACAATAGGTAACTGAAGGCAATCCCACTTCCTGTGGTTTTTCCGAAGAGAAAAATTCCTGAAGCAAGCGCTCAAACCGCTCCAGAATTCCCTGATTGGCTAAGTCACGGGTGATAAACTGACGGTCGTAAAAGCGTAGGCAGTAATTGAGAAGCAATTCGATATTGTCGGCAAGGAGCATTTTGCTGTGTTTGTCAACTGCATGCTCCAATTCATATTGGATCTTCGAAAAACAATCCAAAACCAAGGTTCTTTCACGTTCGGAAATATGTAGGGCTTCGCTGACTTGATAGCCAAAAAAATTGTAATCCGTTATCCGCAGCCCAAGCGGAGTTCCTTTGATCAAATCCGGATGAAAGACCAGGCCAAAACCCTTCGGTTGGTAAAGTTCCTCACCACCGTTTGTTCCGAAAATCTGGCCCGGACCGATAAATACCAAAGTTCCTTCCTGATAATCATAGGTGTTTTTGCCATATCGGAGATCGCCGCAAACCACATCTTTGAGAATGATGAGATAAAAACCGAAATAGGTTTTTCTAAGCCTTCTGGGGTCGGCCTTAGAAAAATCAATAACGCTGACCAAAGGATGCAAAGTCTCTTGCTTGTTGAAGACGTTGTATTGGCTGATGGTTTCAAATCTCAGAATATCTTCCATGGTGCTTTTCATTTGATTCAAAATTAGACAGTTCTGTTTGACTTTTTTCTATTCAATATTAATATCTGTGGATTTGGTAGGTAATCCAGCATTCTGTATAAGTCCCTTGTCCAAAAAGGGTTGCATTTTTGTGTTTGAACAAAAAACAACTCAAAAGCCAAAAAGAATATTATAATAAAAAACGCAATGTATATGAAAACCTTCTTGTCCAGTTTCTTTCTAACCGTATTGCTTACATTTCATTCTTTTGCCCAAACTACTCCTGAAAATATATCCGCAGGATCGGAAAAAGAAATCATCCAACTCTCCTTGGACAAATGGCAGTGGATGGCGGATAAGGACATCGCTAAACTTACGCCGCTGTTCCACCCACAGGCAAAATTCGTCCACATGAGCGGCACTTGGAACACTGCCCGAGAACTCGAGATCATCGAAACCGGAAGCATTTGGTATA
This sequence comes from Aquiflexum sp., assembly GCF_977115555.1. Taxonomy (NCBI): domain Bacteria; kingdom Pseudomonadati; phylum Bacteroidota; class Cytophagia; order Cytophagales; family Cyclobacteriaceae; genus Aquiflexum; species Aquiflexum sp. The sequence continues at coordinate 209 of NZ_CDSBKL010000275.1, read as the reverse complement.
AAAAAGCTGATGTAAAAGATACGGCGATTGAGATTGTTGGAAGCACAGCCATTGTTTGGAATAGAATTACCCTTACTGCCAATGTCAGGGGCAATGATGTAGTGACAGAATTTACCGTCACTGAAGTTTATCAGAAGGAAGGTGCCGACTGGAAAATGCTGGCTTTGACTTTCAGCAGTGTGCGGGACACCCACGAACTTCAGAAGTGA
>NZ_CDSBKL010000274.1:0-5671 GCF_977115555.1 Aquiflexum sp. | reverse complement strand
ATTTTGGGAGAAATGGCCATGATGGTCTTGGGTGGCAATAAAGTCTCTTCAAAAAAAATCCAAGCTGCCGGGTTTGAATATATTTATCCGGAATTGGATGAGGCAATGAAGAAGATCTATGGATAATTGGCCTGACATCAATTGAATTTGGTTAATTTTTTTATCTTAAATTATCATCGTTTTACTCTGTAGAAGATGATCGCTGTTTACCTTCTTGCCGTCTTTCTCCCCATCAAAAACCAAAGTATCGTTCCAATCAATGGAAGAAAAATGACGATTAAAACCCATACAAGTTTGTCGTTATTGCCAACAAACTTACTGCTGACTACATCATAAATCGTAAAGATGTAAATCGCCAATCCGAGAAATCCTAATCCAAACATGGCTTACCTGTTAAAGTATTTGCTGCCACGTGTTCTCCTTCGGTTTTTGACCAATCCAAAATAAAGGACAGGTCCAATCGGATTAGCAAATATTAAAACAATGATCCATATCAGTTTCATATTCGGATCTTTGAAATCTGACTTGATCAGGTCTACCATGGCAGATAGCCAATAGACAAAATATAAAATACCAAAGATTAACCCTAGGCCGGTAGGGAAATTAAAAATAAACATCACCATAGCATAGCATTTTTTTACCTCTTAAACGAAATTACTCATTTTTATGAAAACATTGCTTTAAAATTGAAACCCAATCAAAAACTATTGAAGCATGAAAACCACCAAAATTTTTCTGATCGCCATATTGGCTTGGCTTGTTTTACCTGTTCAGGCCCAAAATACTTTAAGCTATTACCTCCTGCCGGGATATACCTACAACCCTGCCATCCCAACGCCAAAGCAGGTTCTAGGATTTGAAGTCGGGGATTGGCATGCTACCCATGACCAAGTGGTCATGTATATGCAGGCTGTTGCAGCAGCATCGGACCGGGTAAGCATTGAGGTCATCGGACGAACTTATGAAATGCGTCCACAAATCGTCCTGACCATTACCTCTCCGGCCAATCACGGAAAGTTGGAGCAGATCAAATCTGAAAGAAAAAAACTCCGGGACCCTTCTGCCAATGTGGATATCAATAATATGCCTTTGGTCATGTGGGCTGGCTATTCTGTCCACGGCAACGAACCAAGTGCAGTCAATGCTTCTCTTTTGGCAGCTTACCATTTTGCTGCCGCAAACGAAATAGCTGCTGACCTTGAGAATATTATTATTCTACTGGATCCCGCATTAAATCCTGACGGTGTCAACAGGTTTGCCTCTTGGGTCAACTCCCACAAAAGCTATGTCATGAACGGCGATCCGGTCAACCGCGAGCTTAACGAGGCTTGGCCAAGGGGGCGTACCAACCATTATTGGTTTGACCTGAACAGGGATTGGCTTCCGGCCCAGCATCCCGAATCCAGAAACCGCGTGGCAAAAGTTCAGGAATGGCTTCCAAACGTCCACCTGGATTTTCATGAAATGGGAGCAAACAGCACCTTCTTTTTTCAGCCGGGCGTACCTGCGAGAAACCATCCCCTCACTCCTAAAAAGAGTTTTGAACTGACAGAAAAAATAGGCCAATACCATGCAAAGCATTTGGACAAAATAGGCTCTCTATACTATAGCCAAGAAAATTTTGATGATTTCTATTTTGGAAAAGGGTCTACTTACCCTGATGTACAGGGCTCAATAGGAATTCTTTTTGAGCAGGCAAGCTCAAGGGGGCATTTGCAAGAAACGATCTATGGACCATTGACTTTTGCTTTTACAATCAGGAATCAGTTTACTACGACTTTGTCTTCCTTCGAAGCAGCGAGAGACATGAGGGTGGAGCTGAATACCTATTTGAGGGATTTTTATAGAGAAGCCAAAACAGAATACGATGCCGATACCAACAAGGCCTATATCTTCGGAGCCAAAGAAGATGCAGGAAGAACCTACCATTTGGCAGATATGATCCTGCAGCACGACATCGATGTGTTTAGCCTTGAGGAAGACATTACTGTCAATGGTGTAGAATTCAAGAAAGAAAAATCATATATCATACCACTCAACCAACCACAGTACAAGTTGATCAAGGCAATGTTTGAAACCCGGACTTCCTTTGCGGATAGTTTATTCTATGATGTGTCTGCCTGGACAATGCCAATGGCTTTCAACCTGGACTACATGGCTTTGAGCAGTAAGATTCTCAACCTTGCCAATGTGGAAGAGGTGCAAAAAAACACACCAAAAGCAAAAGGAAAAGTCATTGGTGATCCGGGAGCTTATAGCTATATGTTTGGATGGAGTGAATATTATGCTCCCAAGGCTGCTTATGCCCTGATGGACAAAGGGTATTTGGTAAGGGTATCCCACGAGGAAATCACTTTGCCGGAAGCCGGCAAAATGAAACGCGGCAGCATCATCGTAGGAAAAGGACAATCAGGAGCCTCCGACCAACAGCTTTATAATGATCTCGTGAAAGTGGCTGAAGAATCCGGAGTACAAATCCATGCAGTGACAAGCGGATATTCACAAGGGGTAAATATTGGCTCTCCAAGTATCGATGTACTGAAAAAACCTGAAATCGCGATCTTGGTAGATGGGGGTGTCAGCAGCAGTGATGCCGGGGAAGTCTGGCACTTGTTGGACCAAAGGTTCCAAATGCCGGCCACCCTTTTGCCGGTAGACCGTTTCAATTCCGCAGATTTGAGCAGGTACAATGTCATTGTTTTTTCTGATGGCAATTATAACCAACTTGGAAAATCAGGTGCTGAGAAAATTAAGGATTGGTTGAGGGAAGGAGGAACTGTCATTTCCACGGGCAGGGCATTGGCATGGTTTAATCAAAATGAAATTGCTGAATTCAAATTCAAAAAAGATGAAAGCAAAGATCCTGAGGTGCAAAGGAAATATGCTGATTTTGAAAGGGCAATGGGTGCAAAAGTCACTGGTGGCGCAATTTTCAATGTGAGCCTTGACATAACACACCCGATCGGATATGGCTACGAAAAATCGGAGATGTTCACTTTCAGAGGAGATAACCTATTTTTGATCCCTTCTGAAAACGCCTATGCCAATCCCTTGATCTATACTTCAAATCCATTGGCAAGCGGTTACATTCATCCAAGCAACCTGGAACAGATCAAAAATTCCGGTGCGATCCGAGTTTCAGGAGTAGGAAGAGGCAGGGTAATCGGATTTGTGGATAACCCCAATTTCCGAGGTTTTTGGTTTGGTACCAACAAACTGTTTTTAAATGCGGTTTTCTTTGGGCAGACGATTCAGTCAGGTACTTCGAGATAATTTTAATCGTGGCAAATTCAATCCTCCAAGGGTAAAAACCTTTGGAGGATTTCTTATTTTACCCCTCAATCATTTCTGACATAATTTTGGCAGAAAGCAGACAAAGGGGAATTCCCCCACCAGGATGTACGCTTCCGCCGCAGAAGTATAAGTTGTCAATCTCTGAAGAAAAATTAGCGTGACGAAGAAAAGCAGCGTATTTGTTATTGGAACTGTTGCCATAAAGCGCCCCGTTTGCACTGGAAGTTTTCGATTCAATCGTCCTGGGTTCAAGGATTTCCTCCACTTCGATCAGCTTTTCGATGTCGGTATTTAGTATCCGATTTACTTTTTGGATAATGTTTTTTCTCGCTTCGCTAATGAGTTTGTCCCAATCCTGCCCCTGATTGTTGGGCACGTTGATCATGGTAAACCAATTCATGCAGCCCTCCGGAGCATCATCGGGCTTATACACAGATGTGATATTGATATAGACTGTCGGATCCTGATAGATTGATTTTCTATTGAAAATATGGTCAAATTCAGTTTTGTAGTCATCCGAAAAAAGAATGTTGTGCAAATCAAGTTCAGGAAAAACCTTCTTAATCCCCCAATAAAATATCAGTGCTGAGCTTGATTTTGGCTGGTTGAGTAATCTTGCAGGCTGCTTCTCTTTATTCAGGATGGTCTTGTAAGCATTGACCATATCCATGTTGTTGACAATGATATCTGCAAAAAACGAGCTGCCTGAAACGACAACTCCCATTGCCTTTTTATCCTTGACAATAACTTCATCCACTTTTGAATCAAAATGAAATTTGACACCCAACTCCAAGGCTAATCCATAAAGACTCAAAGTGATGTCATGCATGCCTTTTTTAGGAAAAAAGGCCCCTATATTGAATTCCAGATGGGGAATGATATTAAGTGTAGCCGGAGTTTCATAGGGATTAGAGCCGTTATAAGTAGCGTACCTATTGAAAAGCTGAACCATTTTAGGGTTTGAAAATTGCTTCTCATTTGCCTTATTCATGGTAGTGAAAATCCCCAATTTTCCCAATTTGAAATAACATTTAATCGCATCTTTATTAGCCCAAGTACCGAATCGGTGCAAAGATTTATGCATAAACAAGGGCGCAAGGTGATCGTAAATAAAAGCGGATTTTTGCAGGGATTGGAAAACATGCGAAGCCGGTTCTCCCAATTTGCTCTGCACTTCAGCGGCAAATTTTTCGGTTTCTCCAAATGCCTTGATATTGGTCCCATCTTCCCAAAAATAATGGCAGGCAACAGGAAGCCGGAGGTAGTCAAAGTGGGCTTTGGGATCTTTCCCAGAAATTTTAAAAAGCTCCTCCACCTGATCGGGAAGGGTAAAAAGCGATGGTCCTGCGTCAAAACGATAGCCTTGAATTTCAATTTCGGAGAGTTTGCCACCCGGGTAGGCATTGGCTTCAAAAACTGTTACTTCAAATCCTTTATTTCTGAGTCGGATGGCTGCTGCCAATCCTGCTATTCCTGAACCAATGACGATTACTTTTTTATTCATAATGCAATTACTCTTTACCCAAGTAAAAGAACAAAAAATAACTGAAAAGGATATTTGAAATCTTGCTATTGGTTGGTTTAAACAAAAATCCCTTTGAAAGTTGACTTCCAAAGGGATCTATATTGATATTCTTTTATTTTAAAACTTCTCAAAGATTCTTCTGAAACTGCATGCTTCACTCAATATTGAATGCAAATCAGAGATCAAAACCCTCTCTTGCTCTGTGGTATCTCTGTGTCTGATGGTCACCATATTGTCTTCCAGCGTCTGATGGTCGACCGCAATACAGAAAGGAGTACCGATTAAATCCTGACGGGTATATCGCTTTCCGATGGAAGCTGCTTCTTCATAGATGATATTGAAATCATACTTCAATAATTCCACGATCTCTTTTGCTTTTTCCGGCAAACCATCCTTTTTGATCAAAGGAAGAATTGCAGCTTTTACAGGAGCAATGGCAGGGTGCAATTTGAGATAAGTTCTCTGCTTTTCTTCTGTTTGTTCGTCTACAAAAGCATTGCATAAAGTCATCAAAAACAGCCTGTCCGCTCCTATTGAAGTCTCAATGACATATGGAATGTAATTTTGGTTGATCTCAGGATCAAAATACTGCTGCTTCTTTTTGGAATATTCCTGATGGCTTTTCAGATCAAAATCAGTTCTGGAATGGATTCCTTCCACTTCTTTAAATCCAAAAGGAAATTCATATTCTATATCCATGGCGGCATTGGCATAGTGCGCCAACTTCTCATGGTCATGTCTTCTGAGTTTTTCAGCAGGAATTCCCAGAGCCTTGTGCCACCGCATCCGCGTGTCTGCCCATACTTTGTACCACTCTAATTCCGAACCTGGACGTACAAAAAACTGCATTTC
>NZ_CDSBKL010000273.1:0-5749 GCF_977115555.1 Aquiflexum sp. | reverse complement strand
TTGGGTATTTATGTTTGTGGTGGAAAAGGTAAAGATTCACTTCAAACGCCAAATGAATTAGTTGCAGTTGGAGACAAAACAGGCCTTAATGGAAATGAACTAGCAAAATTTAGCCGATTGACAGCCAAAGTGGATAGTACAGCAATTCAAGATGGTTTCCAAGTATATATGCACTACTTTGTGGTTAGTGACCAGGCCGATTGGTCAGTAATCCAACAAGGAATGCAAACTGAAACTTCAAAAGCAAGACGCTACCATTGGAATTCAAATAGCATAAATTCTTTTGTTGAAGAACCGCATACAGCAATCTGTGGAGATTTTCAAGGCGAAATTCTAAATTTAGTTGCTAAACAAGCCAAACCAACACAACTAGCAATAATTGATATCGCAAAAGAGAATCCTGAAAAGATGCTTGAAGAAATCAAACATTTAACATTGCCAACCTATAAGGATATTAAGGCAAAAGATGTTGATTTGAAACGTTTAGGAAGTATTCTTTGGTTGGCACAAGAAACACAAACACAACTTTTTGAAGACTTATTGCTTCTCAAAGGACTTGGTCCAAGAACATTGCAATCTTTGGCATTGGTTAGTGAAGTAATACACGGCACACCTTCCCGATTTACAGACCCTGCCCGATTTGCATTTGCTCATGGCGGGAAAGGTGGCAGACCATTTCCCGTACCAACCAAGGTGTATGATGAGGTAATTGACACCTTGAAAAACTCAGTAGAAAAAGCAAAAATTGGAGATTCTGATAAGCAAAGCGTAATTCAAAAACTTACTCAAATTACCCAAAAAGCAGAGAGAAATTTTACACCCAACGACAATTTTGAAGCACTTTTACAAAAAGAAAAAGACGATGCTTGGAAATATGGCGGAAGAACAATAAACGGATTTTCAAGACAAGACGACAAAAAAAACGGCACATAACACACGTTTGGCACTATGGGGGCTAACATCGTTCATTTAAACTTTGTGCTTCTATTGTAAATTCGTGCTGGCAGATGATTTAGTTTTCCAAAATCCCCCACAGCGCCAAGCGTGGGAACGTTAGGCTCAATTCCCCCTACTTTTAAAAAGTTGATTTCGTATGCTAACGGTTTAAAGGCACTTCAACTGTTTTTTGCTAAATTCAATCACTCTCTGGAAGGCCGATTTTAGAACTGTCGCACCCGGTTTATCGGGAAGCACGGGCGCAATTCTGGTTGGGATGCCTGCGATGATTTCAGTGGCGGTCCGGATCCCGGTTACCAACAGGAAAGGAACCCCGTTCAGAATATTTTCTTGCCAAAAGCACATCCCCTGAGAGTATTCTTTATGCTCATTTTTATGGAACAGGAATCTATTTCAATGGAAGTCATAAACCCGCAGGCTGCGGGGGTAGACGTCGGGAGCCGTTCCCACTGGGTGGCAGTGGGCCAGTCCGAACAGGACGTTCGGGAGTACGGGGTGTTCAACCAAGATCTGTTTGCCATGGCCGACTGGTTGAAGGAAAAAGGAATTAAAACTGTTGCCATGGAAAGTACGGGTACTTACTGGCAGAATCTTTATGCCGTCCTGATCTCCAGAGGCTTTGAAGTAATTCTCTGCAACGGAAAGTTCACCAAAAACATCAAAGGCAAAAAGACCGACATCAAAGACTGCCAGTGGATCCAAAAACTCCATACCCTTGGCCTGTTGACAGGCAGTTTTCTACCCGAAGGCAAGACAGAAGAATTGCGGACCTATTGCCGTCATCGCGCAAATCTGCTCCACTCAGCGGCTTCGGCATCCAAGAAAATGCAAAAATACCTCAGACTGCTCAATCTGCGTCTTGATGTAGTTGTCCGGGACATCTGCGGACTCACCGGACTGCTGATCATCCGGGCCATCTGTGAAGGTGAAACCGACCCTGAAAAACTCGCTGCTCTTCGCCATGGGAATTGCAGAAAAAGTGAGGAAGAAATCGCCAAAGCTCTCCAAAGCAACGGAAGAAAGGATTACCTCTTCGCTCTCAGACAGGAACTGGAAACCTACGATCAAACCCAGGAAAAAATCACCCGCTGTGATATCGAAATCGAAAAAATGCTCAATGAAATCATCCAATCCGATGACAACAAAAGACAGCATCACCTTGAACCCAAAACCCATAAACGAGTCAACAAAAATACCCCAAAAGACATTGACCTCAACTTAAAGGCCTACCAACTCTTTGAAGGAACCGATCTGTTGGCCATTGAGGGGATGAGCTTCTCTACTATTCTTTCTTTAATGAGTGAAGTGGGCTATGAAGGCATAAAAAAATTCAAAACTGCCAAGCACTTCGCTTCATGGCTAAGACTGGCTCCAAACAATAAAGTAAGTGGGGGAAAACTACTATCCAGCAAGGTTCCAAAAGGAAGCAACAGACTGAAAATAGCACTCCGGAATGCAGCCAATGCCATAGGTAATTTGAAAGAATCCACACCCTTGAGGGACTTCTTCCAGAGGATCAGTTTCAGAAAAGGCAGAGTCTCCGCAATCAGTGCCACAGCACGAAAGTTGGCTGTAATCATCTGGAGCATGGTGGTAAAAGGAACTCCCTACATCAACCCGGAAGGATATCTGTTCCTGGATCAAAAAAGAAAGTTGGGATTAGTTAAGCGAATCAAAAAGCAAATCGATAAATTCGGCATTACCGAAGACGACCTAGGCCTCAAAACAGCTGAATTTTAAGGGTTTTTCTTTACGTTAGTCAGAATTCTAAAGATTTGGTCTGAATTCAATGAAATCCAGACAGATTTAAGCAGACTCAAAATTTTTCTACCTACGCCAGATTCACCCTGCAGCCTGACGGTTCGATTATATACATTTAACATGATAATAATCATAACATATCTATAAAATTAGAGCTACCTTCTCTATGTATTTAAGACCAATTAAAGAAAGGTCTGGGTCAAATTGCTTTATAAAAACTGAAATCATGAAAAACCCTCTAGAAAAATTTGTCGAAGGGCCAGTCTTGGAGTCACCAAAATATAACCCGAGTCTGCATACAAACACTTGGAGCGACCAAGAGAAAACAGCCCACAAAGGACGTACATTCTCTGGTGCAGTGATATTAAGTATCCTGGCTTTTTTCCTGATCATCGGTTGTGTGAGCACAGAAGATGAACGCACCAAGCTCGGTACCGTTCCGGAGTTCCATCCCGAACTTGGTTTAGGTGCATTAGAGGGGTATCTCGACCCCGAGGAGCTTCCCAATAGTCTGGCCCTAATTCCTCCTCCGCCAGCTCCAGGATCAGCTGCATTTGCACACGATGTAGAAGTGGCTCAAAACACATTCGCCTTACAAAGTACAGCGCGATTTGAGCTGGCATCCGCTGACTTCGAGTTAAAACTTCCGATCTTCATCAATGATTTTTCTTGTGCATTAAATGGAGAGATTACCAAAGAGAATGCACCCTATCTATACAACTTACTGAGTCGAAGCTTTAGTGATTTAGCGCTTTCAACATACACGGCAAAAAATTACTACCAAAGAAAGCGGCCTTTCCAAACTAACGGTGCCCCCTTAGCATTTCCTGAAATGAAATCGACTCTGGAAAATGATCCTTCCTATCCATCAGGACATTCGGCATTGGGATGGGGTACCGCACTGATTTTAGCCGAAATTGCGCCGGATCGGACCGACCAGCTGATCGCTCGTGGACTGGCCTATACCGAGAGTCGTATCGTTGCCAACCATCATTGGTATAGTGATGTGGTTTGGGGACGCTTTATGGGTGCGGCTACGGTAGCGCGGCTCCACGCAAACCCAACATTTCTGGCGGATCTTGAGGCTGCCAAAGCTGAATACGCTGATCTCCGGGCCAACGGTACCTCGCCAACAGGGGATTGTGAGTGGGAAGCCGCTGCACTTGCACTTGGATTTCAGGCAAGTGAGATTACTGCAATTGATATCCTGCTGGAACCGGATGCCGCACTTCTCAACAAAGCCGAAGCCATAAATGCGGAGTTTATCAAGGTCTATCCTGATGGATTTACGTTGGACGAGTCTCACCGTCCGCACATCACCTTGATTCAGCGCTTCGTTCGGACAGCGGATCTAGAAAAAGTATATGCCGCTGCGAACAATGTGCTTAGCAAGTTTGATATAAGTAGTTTCGAGCTTGAGGCCTTTGAATATGACTTCGTACCTATGGGAGAACTCGGCCTTACGGCCATTAAAGCAAATCCAATCGCCGAACTGATAAAACTCCAAGAAGACTTAATAGAAGCAGTGGCGCCGTATACCGTAGAAACCGGATCTTCAACTGCGTTTTTCACAACACCCGAAGATCGTATCATTGACCCCGTCCTGATTCATTATGTTTCTGTATTTGTTCCAGAACATACGGGAGAACACTTTGTGCCGCACCTCACTGTCGGTTTAGCCCCTAAACCTTATCTCGACAAATTACTAAAAGAGCCCTTTGAGACATTTACCTTCTCCCCAAAAAGCGCGGCCGTATATCAACTTGGACAGTTTGGAACGGCAGCTAAAAAACTGAAGGAATTTGACTTAGAAAAGTGAATAGTATCCATGGCCAAATTGTGAATTAGAGTAAAAAAATTAACGTTTAAATGGATTTAAAAGAAACATGATCATGGTAAAGTTTAATCTAAGATTTCAAATACTGCTGATTACAATGACTCTTTTCGTATCAGCCTGCAAAGAAAACAAACCAGCCTTGGATACCGATGAAAATGGTTTTGTAGTTCTCACGGATGACCAGGTAGAAAACATGGTAAAACGCTCCTATCAATACATAGCCATGTACAATGTCAACAACAAGTTTGCCATGAAGGCAGGTGGCTGGAACACCGTGGATTCTGACACAAAATTGAAAGATCATACGATGAGGGATATTGCACGCCCCAACAACGACAGTTTTTACGCCAGCGCATTACTGGATTTGCAGGCTGAACCCGTAATAATGTACCTGCCTGCTTTTGATTCCAAGTACGTGTCCTTAATGGTTACGGCCTATGATCATTATGTGGATGTACCCAAAGCAACGCGTAAGGGAGATTTTCAAAAACCGGAAAAAATCTTGTTTTACTCCGACCGAACAAAAGGATATAAAGGAGAAGAGGTACCCGGAGTGGAGTTGATCTATAAAACTTCGGGCGATTTTGTTTCAGCCGTGCTGCGCATCATGCCACATGCCAACGAGCCGGAACGATTCAAAAGCATCATTGAAACCATTGGAACCATCAAAATTGAGACCTTGTCTGAATACAATGGAGGCCAGCCAAAAGTAGCAGAGAAAATCACCTTTCCGGAGGTTGGAAAGACGGACTTGGATGTTTTTGAGAATAACCTGCTTGAAGTGATGCAGTTTGTTTTCAATCACGTTTCATTTGATCCCGATGACCCTGAGGATAAGGCGGTACTCGAAGCATACGAACCCCTTGGGATCGTCCCTGGCGGTGAATACAACCCACAAGAAATCAAGATTGACGGAAAAAAATTCCGGGAAGTGGCCCAAAAAATCGAGGCCGAATACCTCGGTAAACTGACCGACCCGAACCTGTTTGCCGCCATCGCCCCCAAAATGTTTAAACCCAAAGGGGTAACCGACCTGGAAACCGTTGTCACCGTATCGATTATCGGGCCTATCGGTCTTCCCATGGAAGAAGCCATGTATCCGAACATCACTTCAGCCGATGGTGCGCCTCTGAATGCCCTGAATGATTATGTGGTTAAAATGACCAAGGACCAATTGCCTCCGGACCAGGCTTT
>NZ_CDSBKL010000272.1:0-5765 GCF_977115555.1 Aquiflexum sp. | reverse complement strand
AACCTCTTCAAAGCACCTTCTACCAAAAGCATCGGAAGTGATTTGGCAAATATCTGAGACCTCATGTTGTATTTGAGGAACCTGATAACATGTTTTTCACCTGCGATAAATGCTCCAATGGAAGCCATTGATTTTGCGAAAGTAGAAAAATACAGGTCTATCTGATCCTGTACGCCCTGCTCTTCGCCGGCGCCTGCTCCGGTTTTTCCCAAGGTTCCAAATCCATGCGCATCGTCAACCAATAGTCTGAATTCAAATTTTTTCTTAAGAGCTACAATATCAGCAAGTCTGCCCTGATCACCTGTCATACCAAATACACCTTCAGTAATAACCAAAACGCCTCCTCCTGTTTCTTCGGCAAGCTTTGTAGCCCTCTGCAATTGCTTCTCACAGCTTTCTATATCATTGTGTGGAAATACATATCTCTTTCCCAAATGCATCCTCAAGGCATCAATAATGCAGGCATGGCATTCGCTATCATATACGACCACATCTTTTCTATCCAAAATGGAATCAATGACAGACATGATGCCCTGATATCCGTAATTGAGCAGGTATGCACTCTCTTTGCCAACAAACTCCGCAAGCTCTCTTTCCAACTGCTCGTGAAGGTCGGTTTGACCTGACATCATCCTTGCGCCCATGGGATAAGCAGCTCCCCACTTCGCTGCTGCATCAGCATCAGCTTTTCTCACTTCGGGATGGTTTGCGAGCCCTAGGTAATTGTTGAGACTCCAGGTCAAGACTTCCTTGCCCTTAAATTTCATCCTAGGGGCGATTTCTCCTTCTAATTTTGGAAATGCGAAATAGCCTTCTGCAAGCTCAGAATGCTTGCCCAATGGGCCAAGGTTAGTTTGTAATTTTGCGAATAAATCCAAGGCTAAATTCTTTTAGGTTTTACAAATTTGTAAGTGGACTTGTCATCCAATAAATCCGTCAAAACTAACACAAATAGTCCAGCCTTGCAAAAATCCAATTCCAAATCAAATATTCTTTTACTAACTCATATTAATTTACTTACTTCGCAGGTCACGTTTTTTATAAGAAATAAACCCAATTATGCATAAAATCAAAAAGCTTTTGGTAGCCAACCGAGGAGAGATAAGCCTTCGGATCATGAGGACTGCCAAGGAAATGGGTATCAAAACCGTCGCAGTTTACAGCGAAGCCGACCGCAATTCCCCTCATGTAAAATTTGCTGACGAAGCGGTGTGTCTCGGTCCTCCGCCCTCCAATCAATCTTACCTTCTTGGGGATAAAATTATAGAAGTGAGCAAAGCTATGGGTGTCGATGCAATACATCCAGGCTATGGATTTTTATCTGAAAATGCTGCTTTTGCCAAAAAAGTAACAGATGCAGGAATCATTTTTGTAGGCCCTTCTCCAGAGGCTATAGAGATAATGGGTAGTAAACTTGCCGCTAAAAACGCAGTCTTAAAGTATGGAATACCGATGGTTCCCGGAACTGACCATGCAATCAGCGACATTCCTTCTGCTAAACAAAAAGCCAAGGAAGTGGGATATCCTATTTTGATCAAGGCCAGTGCAGGGGGAGGAGGAAAGGGTATGCGGATTGTGGAGGAGGAATCGGAATTTGAGGAACAAATGCTCCGCGCCATCTCAGAGGCACAATCTGCTTTTGGGGATGGATCGGTTTTCATCGAAAAATACATAACCTCTCCAAGACACATAGAAATCCAGGTTTTGGGAGACCAATATGGTGATGTAGTCTATTTATTTGAGCGGGAATGCTCTGTCCAAAGGAGACATCAGAAGGTGATTGAAGAAGCGCCGTCAGCGGTTGTTTCTTCAGAGATGAGAAAAGCCATGGGTGAGGCAGCAGTAATGGTGGCAAAAGCATGCAATTATTTTGGAGCAGGGACAGTGGAATTTATAGTAGATGAAAACCTTGATTTTTATTTCCTAGAAATGAACACTAGGCTACAGGTAGAGCATCCTGTTACAGAAATGATTACCGGAAAAGACCTGGTGAAAGAACAGATATGGGTGGCAGAAGGAAAGCCTCTTTCTTTCAAGCAAGAAGAATTGACAATCAATGGCCACTCTCTCGAAATCAGGGTTTATGCTGAAGATCCGAGAAATAATTTCCTCCCGGATATCGGAAAACTTCAGACCTATATCAGGCCACAGGGCCCTGGGATAAGGGTAGACGATGGATTTGAACAGGGAATGGATATTCCTATTTATTATGATCCCATGATCGCCAAGCTTATTGTCCATGATGAAAATAGGGAAAAAGCCATACAGAGAATGGTCCGGGCGATTGATGATTATCAGATTACCGGCATTGAGACGACCTTGGGATTCTGCCGTTTTGTATTGGCGCATGAGGCCTTCAGGACGGGCGCTTTTGATACCAAGTTTGTAGAAAAATATTTTACTCCTGACAAATTGGACATCCAATGGAATGAGGAGGAACTTATTCTATTGGCAGGTTTGGCAGTAAATGTTTTTGAAAAGTCCAAATCAAGTTTAAAGGATTCTAAAAGCAGCCAATTGACTGAAAATAAAACCAATTGGAAAAACAGGTTGATCTGATGGCTGAAATTCTACCGATTAAAGCCTGGCGTTACCATGAAAGTTTCAAAGACAGGATGGAAGATTTGATCTCTCCGCTGTTTGACGTGGTGTCCCAAAAGCAACGGCTAGTTCTTTATGAAAATCCTAACAACAGCATTCACCTTTCTGTCCCTTTGGGGGATCATCCAGCCATTTCAGCCAAAGCTATCCTTGAAAACTGGAAACAAGAAGCTGTAATTTCCCAAGATAAGATCCCAGGGATTTATGTTTATTACCAATATTTTAAATTACCTGGAGAAGAGAAGGAATCCTGCAGGAAGGGTTTTATCGCACAGATAAAGGCCTATGATTGGCAGGAGAAGATGGTCCTTCGCCATGAGAATACCATTCCAAAATCCGTCAATGACCGGGTGGAAATGTTAAAATCCACGCAATTTCAACCCAGTCCAACACACGGTCTTTATGAGGATATCATGCATAGTTTGGAACCCTTCATGGATGAAGCAATTCAGGATCCGATCTACGATGTGGAAGATTACCAAGGTGTGCGGGAGGTGCTATCAGTGATCCATGACCTGCCGACCATCAGGATTTTTATAGAACTGTTATCTTCCAAATCCATTATCCTCGCGGACGGGCATCACAGGTACGAAGCGGCAATAAAATACAGGAAAGAAATGACTTCCTCCAACTCCACTCATACAGGAAAAGAAGCTTACAATTACCATTTGATGTATTTTACCAACGCCCATTCCAAGGATTTGAGAATTTTACCTACTCACCGGCTATTTAAGGAGATTTCAATATCAGAAAATGAGATACTTAATAAAGCGGAGGAATGGTTTACAGTAAAGAAGGTTTATGATTCAGATGAGATTTCGGAATTGATTTTGCATAATCAATGGGCTTTCGGATTGGTATTAAGAGACAGCGCTTACAAAATCAGGCTAAGGACTGAAAAATTCAAGGAATTTGATTTGGCGATTCCCGATGTTGTCAAGTCGGTAGACCTGATGGTGCTACATTATTTTTTCATTGAAAAAGTTTTGGGGATAAAGATGGAAGAGCAAAGATTTTCAGATAATCTTGAATATGAAAGAAATTTGAGGAGGTGTGTTGGAAAAGTGAGGGAGGGCACTGCTGATTTTGCTGTCATTACCAAGGAAGTTTCCATGTCACAAGTGTTGGAAGTTTGTAAAAGCGGTTTTATGATGCCGCAAAAATCCACCTATTTCTATCCCAAGACTATTTCTGGTTTATTGTTTGCCACAGTAAATGAACAAGAGTTTAAGTTTCCATACCAAGCATTTTTGCCATGATCGACTTAGGTACGAAAAAACTTATCCTCGCTTCCAAATCTCCTAGGAGGAAAGAGTTGCTGATGGGTTTGGGCTTTGATTTTGAAGTTAGGACAAAAGATACCAATGAGGATTTTCCACAGGATCTTACCCCATCTGAAGTGGCAGGATACCTTTCGGCAAAGAAAGCAGCGGCTTTTGAAGAGGAACTTGCCCCTGAAGAAATCGTTCTCACCTCAGACACCGTCGTGATTCTTGATGGAAAGATTTTGGGCAAACCTATGGATAAAGAGGAAGCCTTTGACATGCTTTCTGGACTTTCAGGAAAGACCCATCTGGTTACTACCGGTATTACTTTTTTGTCAAAGGAAAAGAAATTGACGCTTTCTGATACTGCAAAAGTATTTTTCAAAGAATTGTCAAACCTGGAAATCGAATACTACATATCCAAATTCAAGCCTTATGATAAAGCCGGAGGGTATGGCATTCAGGAGTGGATAGGTTTTGTCGGTGTTGAGAAAATAGAAGGCTCCTATTTTACTGTTATGGGATTACCCATTCACCTTGTATATGATGTCCTGAAAAACTGGTAAAAAAAACTCCCGGAAATGAAATCTGCGGGAGTTTGATTTTATAAGAAATTAAAGTATTTATTTTTTTACAGGATTCAAGTCGGCTTTATCCACTTTCTTCACAGCATCATTGTCCTTGAGTTGCTTCGAAACAACGAAATAAGGGCCTGAAATGATTTCCTGACCTTCTTTCAGTCCTTCCAAAACTTCAATATTGTCAAAATCCGAAATTCCGGTTTTGATTTCCGTTTGTTTAGCCCTGTCATTTTCGATGATGAATACCAGTTCTTTTGCTTTGGTCCCTTCAGGATTATTTGCTGTCGAATCTTCCCTTGTAGTCACAGCGGCTAAAGGAACAGCGAGTACATTGTCCTTCTTTTGGGTAATGATATCCACACTGGCTGTCATTCCCGGACGGAAAGGATATTTCATTTTCTCAGTAATCAAATCTTCGTAGGATTCATTGAGGATTCTGATTTTGACTTCAAACTCCGTCACTGCATCTACACTAGCTTTTACATTAGCAGAATTGGCGATAGAAGTTACAACCCCTTTGAATTTTTTCCCTAAAAAAGAATATGAATCCACATCTATGATGGTGGTGTCTCCTTTGCTAATCCTGACAATGTCATTTTCATTTACATTAACCCGGACCTCCATTTTATTCAAGTCAGCTATTCTCAACATTTCTGTACCGGCCATTTGTTGTGTTCCGACAACCCTTTCACCCTTTTCTACCAAAAGTTGAGAAACAACGCCACTAAATGGAGAATAAACATTGGTCAATCTGAGATTTTCGGAGGCTTCACTGACTGTTGCCTGTGAACTCTTCACAATGAATTCTGCAGCAATTACGGATTGCTTGGCAGCATCAAGGTCGTTTTGAGCAGTCAGGAACGTAGATTGGATTTGCTCCCAATCTGAATCTGAAATCACCTTGTCTTGATGGAGTTTTTCATTTCTTTTGAATTCCAAATCTGCTCTTACATATTGGGCTTCAGATCTTTTGAGGTTTGCTCTGGATTGGGCAAGGTTTGCCATATTCTGGTTGAGGTTTGCCTTTGCCCTATCAAGGGCTGATATGAAATTATCAGGTCGGATTTTAACCAAAAGGTCTCCGATTTTAACTGAGTCCCCTTCCAATACATTGAGTTCAATGATTTCACCTGCCACATCTGGGCTTAGTTTCACCTCCGTTTCAGGTTCAATTACCCCTGAGGCACTTACTTTTTCAATGATGGAAACTTTAGATGCGATTGATGTTTCGACATTAGTTACTTTTTCGCCACCTATCCAACCTGCAGATCTTCCTATGATAGCGAATACGATGACTACAGCTAGAACTCCTAAAAGG
>NZ_CDSBKL010000271.1:0-5777 GCF_977115555.1 Aquiflexum sp. | reverse complement strand
GCAGTCATGCAGCTATGTATGGGAAGGATGCCAAGCAAGTCTCCGACTTTTACATGGGATAACAGTTCATCAGAAGCCTTGATGATGCCATGTTCCTGTGAAATGCTTTTCAAAAATGACCGCTGTGAAGGTAGGGTCCATCCATTATCTGTCAGAAAGACCACCTCACCAAAATTCTTTCCACCATCAGGTTCAGTGAGAACATCCTTGGCTAGGTGTACCCCGCCACCATGGACAAGGATTTCTTTTCTATCTTTCTTGATGTCTACTACAGGTACCGCTAGGGCGACGGCCACATCTTCTCTTTTACAACTCCCCAAAGCCACTTGCATCATGTCATAAAAAACAAAGTTGCCGGGTCCGAGCTCGTCAATATCCCCAAAATCCTCAATAACCGAGCAGCCCGGGGTATCTCCGGTTCGCGTGACAAGATCCGGGTATTCAGACCTGTATTTGTTTTTCAGCATGCTGAGTGCTGCACGAGTCTGCTCATAGATTTTGGGAATGTCTTTTTCATAGTAGGAGTGACCTGCATGGAGGTAAAATCCTTTGAATTTAAGTTTGTCAGTGCTTTTGGCTTTTCGCATGATAGCTTCCATCAATCCAAAGTCCGAAACTTCCACCCCGGTACGCCCATATCCGGCGTCAATTTCAATAAAGAATCCTACAGGATATTCCAGTTCATTGGCGAGTTTTTCCGTGACAGCTTCATTGATGAGCTGTACGGAAAGGGACTGATTTTTTGCTAGATCGCTTAGGGTTTTTGTTTCCAAAGGATTGAATGGAAATGCAATGTGGATATTGTCCCAACCCTCTCCACAAAAGTATGCAGCCATCTTAATGGAAGATACGGTGATTTCTCTGATGCCATATTCCTTGGCCCATTTTCCCACAAGGTGCGATTGAGGGGTTTTGAAGTGAGGGACGAGTTTTTTCCCATTTCTTTTTGCTTTATCCGACATTATTTTGAGGTTGTGCCGGCAGATTTTTTCATCAAGCAAAAGCGTAGGGGAAGTGATTTCAGATAGGATGGACATGGGTTGGTTGATTTTTGATTGGGGATTGAAAGTAGGGAAAATGACCCAATCAAAAAATATTTCCTTGCGCCGATCATCAAAATAATAGGATTGCCCGAGACATTTTTGGTAAATTATGCCGTGTTTTCAATCCGATAAACCCGATAAAAATTTATGAAACCCCTATCCCTATTTAAATCCTTTTTCGGCACTTTAATTCTTGTAACCTTCTTGGTTTTTTCATGTAAACAAAAAGCTCCAGTCGATCTTCAGATCACACAGATGGATCATGAAGAAGTCAAAAAGCGGGCGGCTGAAATTGAATCTACTGTAACACCCACATTGGCGGAGGGACTTTCTATGAGGCTTTGGGCAGTGGACTCTTTGATTACAGACCCTATTTCCATAAAGGTGGCAGATGATGGGTCCTTATATTATGTAAGCTCTGAGCGTTTGGGACAATCAGAATTTGATATCCGCGGACATCAAAATTGGGAAATACAATCCATCAGCTGGCAAAGTGTGGCTGATAGGAAAGCCTTTTTACGGAAGGAATTTGCTCCAGAAAGGAGTCAGGAAAACAATTGGTTGAAGGATTTGAACGGGGATGGTTCTTATGATTGGAAGGATCTGGCTGTGGAGAAAGAAAGCGTTTATAGAGTTAAAGATACCAATGGAGATGGTTTGGCGGATTGGTCACAGCGCATTGTCTACGACTTTCACGAAGAAGAGACGGATTTGGCATTGGCAGTAACGGTTCATGAAAATGATCTTTTTGTGGGTGTAGCGCCTGATTTTTGGAGATTGCAGGATACCAATGGAGATGGCTTGATGGATAAGAAAACTTCCATTTCCAATGGGTATGGTGTGCATGTAGGGTTTGGTTCTCACGGCATGTCGGGAGCCAAAGTCGGACCTGATGGAAGGATTTATTGGGGAATTGGAGATATAGGTTTTCATGGTACTGACCAAGACGGAGTTGAGTGGAATTACCCCAACAGAGGGGTTGTCGTAAGGGCCAATCCTGATGGCAGTGATTTTGAAGTTTTCGCCATGGGCGTGAGAAATACCCATGAATTTACATGGGATGAATACAATAACCTGATTTCTGTCGATAACGATGGAGACCACCGGGGAGAAAGCGAACGTTTGGTTTACCTTGTCAATGGCTCGGATACAGGTTGGAGGATCAATTGGCAGTTTGGAAAATATCGGGACCCCGACAATAATACCTATAAAGTATGGATGGACGAAAATATGTATAAGCCACGACACGAAGGTCAGGCGGCATATATTACACCCTGCATCATCAATTATGTCAATGGACCAACGGGAATGGTGTACAATCCGGGAACTGCATTGGGGGAAAGATGGAAGAAGCACTTTTTTGTAGTAGAATTCGTCGGCAACCCTGCGCGTTCGGGTATTCATGCGTTTCAGTTGAAACCTCAGGGAGCCACGTTTGAGCTTGCCAAAACTGAACTGATTCAGACAGGAATGTTGCCATCAGGTATTGATTTTGGCCCAGATGGGGCATTGTATGTCGCCGATTGGATTACCGGTTGGGGTAATAAAAACTATGGACGCATCTGGAAACTTGACGACAATGAAGGCCAAAATTGGGCCGCAAGAAAAGAAACAGAAAGACTGATTACTTTGGATTATTCTAAAATGTCAGAGGATGAATTGGAGGGACACCTGTTTTATGAAGATGTCAGGATCCGAAGGAAGGCCCAGTTTGAATTGGCGAAAAGAGGAGAAAAAGGAGCAGAGGTTTTTAAAAAGGTAATGGACCAAAAAGCCAACCAAATTGCTAGGATCCATGCGATCGTTGGCACAAGTCAGATCGCGAGGATGGAGGATATGAAATTTGCAAAGCCATTGATTCCTTTGTTGAAAGACAGCGATCCTGAAATCCGTGCCCAAGCTGCCAAGTGGATCGGTGATATCAAATACAAAGATGCAGGGGAGTTTTTGTTGGCTCTTTTGGTGGATGAGTACCCAAGAGCAAGGTTTTTCGGTGCTGAAGCAATAGGGAGAATCGGTTATACTCCGGCATCAACATCTTTGATCGGTTTGCTTGACAACAACAATGATGAAGATGCATATATCAGACATGCTGCCTCTTTGGCTTTAGCGAGATTGAACCAGCCCGATGTGTTGGTAGCCCTCGCAGGAGAGCCAAGTAATGCCATTCGATTAGGTGCCGTGTTGGCATTGAGAAGATTGAGCCATCCCGGAATCCAGCAATTTCTGAAAGATCCGAATGAATACATTGTGACTGAAGCCGCCCGGGCGATCAATGATGATTTTTCCATCGAAGGAGCCCTTCCAGCATTGGGTGACTTATTGGTGACCACCAAATTTTCAAATGAACCATTGATCAGAAGGGCCATCAGTGCCAACTTACGAGTGGGCACTGAGAAGTCCATGCAAAACCTGATCACCTATATTTCCAATCCTTCTGCGCCTTTGGTTTTGAGGCAGGAAGCCATTGATGCATTAGGGACTTGGACCAAACCATCAGTTTTGGATAGGGTAGATGGAAGGTATAGAGGGGAAGTCACAAGGGACGGGGCATTGATAAGGACTGCGGCAGCTCCCTCATTGCTTCAATTGTTGAATGAAAAAGAAAACGGATTGAAAATCGCAGCTGTCAAGGCGATCGGAAGGCTTGGCATTCAAGATGCTTCAGAACCGCTTTTGGCTTTGGTCCAATCTGACAAGTCCCCCGAGGTCCGGGTTGCTGCCATCCAGTCCCTTGCCAAAATGAATGCGGCAAATACTGCTGTTGGCATTGAAAAAGCAATTGCTGATTCGGATAAATCAGTCAGGGTTGCTGGTTTGAGTTTGTTGGAGCAACTTGATTTAGATAAGGCGCTGAAAGTAAAACTTTTGAATGAAATCATTGAAAAAAGAACCACAGAAGAAAAGCAGGCCGCATTGGTGGCTTTGGGCAAATTGCCTGTGGAAAATACCAAGTCTATCTTCGAAGGCCTCTTTGCACAGATGTCATCAGGGAAACTTCCCACTGACATTTTGTTGGAACTTTCGGAATCTGTGGAGATTTCCAAAGATCCAACACTTGCAGCCGGATATCAAAAAGCTGCTGAAACACTTTGGAAAGGAGATGTTTTGGCTTCCTATCAAAGCAGCCTCAATGGTGGAGATGAAATCAAGGGAAGAGGAATATTTTTCCAATCCCAGACCGGGCAGTGTATGCGCTGTCATGCCTATGACGACATGGGAGGAAATGTTGGTCCAAGTATCAATGGTGTGGGTAGGAAGTTGAGCAGACAGGAGATTTTGGAATCCCTGATCGATCCAAGCAAACGGATTGCACCCGGTTATGGTATTGTGATGGTCGAATTGAACAATGGAAAAACCATCAATGGGGTTTTGGAGAATGAAACAGGCTCCTCGCTATTGGTCAAAATGGGAAATCAACCTGATACTTTGATTCAGAAAAAAGACATCAAAACCCAAAAAATGGCAGCTTCATCCATGCCTGATATGAAAGAAGTGTTGAGCAGAAGGGAAATCAGGGATTTGGTCAGTTATCTCGCCACTTTGAAAGAAGACTTTTGAAAAGGTTGGGCATCATATTTCTGATTACAATCTTTGTCTTTACAGGATTGTGTTTGGCTTTGATTTGGTGGGGGAGGTCACTTCTTCACAACTCTGACATTCCTGTCCAGAGTCATTTATTGGAAGAGACAGATTCCCAAACAGTAATGGTATTTTTTGCCCATCCTGATGATGAAATTGCGGTCGGGGGTACTTTGCTTGACCTGCGGAATCTAGGCCATGAGTTGGTATTGGTGTATCTTACCAAAGGTGAGGCCGGCCCTACAGGTGGATTGGTGGCACAGGAGGAACTTGGCGAAGCAAGGGCGCTTGAAATGGAAAAAGTGGCAGCGATACTCGGTGCTAAAGAATTGGAAATGTTTGATTTTCCGGATAGCGGGCTAAAGGAGCTTCCTTTGGATACATTCAAAATTGTAGCTCGGGAAATGATTCAAAAGCACATGCCTGATTATGTGGTCAGTTATGACAGTGAAGTTGGGCTTTATGGGCATCCGGATCATAGAATGACTTCCAAAGCGATGGAAGAAGTTTTTTTGGAAGAAAGACAAAAACCGGGTTTTCCTGTAAAGAAGCTTTTTCAGGTTACACTTTCACCCAAGCAAATTGAAATTGCCTTGAAAATTGCTCCGGGATTCCAAAGAAATTATCCGAGAGAAGGAAAAGGATTGCCCGTCCCGGATTTTTCCGTCAAGACTACTCCCTATTTCTCCACTTTGGTAAGCATGATGGAAGCGCATGCCACGCAGCAGGAAGTATTCAGAGATCTGTTGCCATACAGGGAAAAAGTTCCTGAGTTCATTTATTCCAGAATTTTTGACAGGGAGTATTTTTGGGAGGTAAGGTGATTTTATTTCTAATGGTGAGTAATCAGTAATTCAAATAGATGTTTCGATTATGATAAGACATACAGTAGTATTTAAACTCAAATATCCATTAGGTTCTACAGAAGAAAGTGACTTTTTAGAAGCCGCGGCAGCTTTGTCCCTAATTCCGGGAGTTCAACACTTCGAATCATTGAAACAGATCAGTAAGAAAAACGATTTTGATTATGGGCTTTCAATGGAGTTTGATTCGGAGGCCGATCATCAAGCTTATAACCAACATCCCGACCATGCTAAGTTTATAGAAGACTATTGGGCAAAGTCTGTTGAGAAATTTCTAGAGATAGATTAT
>NZ_CDSBKL010000270.1:0-5786 GCF_977115555.1 Aquiflexum sp. | reverse complement strand
TCAAAGGTTCATCATTTTTGAGAACAGCATATTCCAATACAAAAGACCAAATGGCAGGCATCGGGAATTTTGGTTTTCTGTTCATCCCACCCCATTGCGGATCGAACTGATCTTCCAATTTCTTGATGGCGTATGCCAACTCTTCTTTTGATAGCTCAGGTTTTTCGGATTCCAAGCCATATTTCTCCAACTCAGATCTGTTGAGACTCCTTCCAAATCCTTCTGCACTTTCGGTTAGTTGGTCAAAATGCTTTTCATAAGCATCTGCGATATTGCTGAGTAGGCCTTTCCACTGTTTGTTTGGAAAGTAGGTTCCACCGTAAAAAGGCTTCTGGTCCGGCATCAGAAAGACATTGAGCGGCCAACCGCCATTGACGCCCATGACCTGCACCGATTCCATATAAATATTGTCTAGATCAGGACGCTCCTCACGGTCGATTTTGATACAGACAAAGTGGGCATTCATGATCGCTGCTGTGGCATCATCTTCAAAACTTTCCTTTTCCATCACGTGGCACCAATGACAGGCAGAATAACCGATGCTGACTAGGATCGGTTTGTTTTCTGTTTTGGCTTTATTTAAAGCTTCCTCTCCCCAAGGATACCAATCCACAGGATTGTGGGCATGTTGGAGGAGGTAAGGGGATTGGGAGTGGATAAGGCGGTTGGACATTTCGTTGGTTGGCTAAAATTGGTTCTAATAGTTATAATGGTTGTAGTTGTTGAAAATGTTGTCAGGTTGTCATTGTTGTCGGGTTGGATCCATCATTCTGAACGGGGGCTTGAGGAGGTAAGGAATCCCTTCAAATAGGACCCTTCGCTACACTCAGGGTGACGACCTACATATCCAAGTCATTCTGAGTGAAGCGAAGAACCTCATTAAGTTTGTTTCTCTAAGATTATAAACAAAAAAAAAGATCACCTACCCTACCCAAATCCAAACATCCGTCATCCGTCAAAATTCTTAGAATTTACCTCCGGAACTGAAACTGCAAACTGATTACTGGGACTTACTTGTTTAAATCTCGTAATTCGAAATTCGTAGATCGTACTTCAAATTCACTTCCCCCTCGAATGCACCTGTTTTCTCAGCATGTCCATCTCTTTTGAAAAATCAAAATCACGGCTGTATCGTTCCAATTTCTTCTGAAGATTGTCCAAAAACTTGATATGGGCAGGGCTGTCAGGATTGAACGGACGATGGGCAAGGTCTCTTTTGATCCCTTCAAATTCCAAAATCAAAGGGAAAGTCTTTGGATCAACCCATGCAGTCTTAAACCTTTCCCAAATATATTCCTCGGCTTGGGTGCTTGGGTGGATCATGTCTTCTTTGTAGAATCTATAATCCCTCAAATCATCCATCATAATCTCATAGGCAGGGAAATACTTCACAAAATCATAAGTTTCTGTAAGGTCGTGTGCGGCCAAACGCAAGATCGACTTGCTTAACCTGTCCTCAGGAATGCCATCTTTGATATGCCTTACCGGACTCACCGTCAACAATACCTGTACATCGGGATTGATCTGTCTCAGAATATTGAAAAAACCGCTAAAAGCTTTTTGGATTTCATCAGGGTGGAGCAATCTCTTTTCAAATAGATCTGCAGGCTGCTTGTGACAGTTGGCCACAATCTGACCATCATTTCCATATTCATAAATCCAGGCGGTACCAAAAGTAATGAGGATATGGGAAGCATTTTCCAACACTTGCTTGGTTTGCTGTTGCTTCTTGTGGATCAGTCTTTCCAAAGAATCCTGGCTGTACGCAACTACATCCGAATGCATTCCAAAGTGAAGGTATAGACCATCTCTCACCAAAATCATGTCCGTATTGATCGGCATCTCTAGGGCGGCATCCTCCATAACTTGGGCAATGGAGATGGGGTTGAAAAGCGTCCCGAAGGGATTATTGAGAATGGGAAACTTCCGGTCTGCCATTTTCTCACCGATCATGGTAGAAAAACAGGAACCGATGGAAAAGATAGGTTTGTGGTGATTAATCTTACTTTCCCCCTCAGGGATATCAAAAGAAGTAGTCCAAAGCATGGGTTAAAATTAGAAATAAAGCCCGCAAATCCTTAGGGAAAAGACTCAAATTTTTTTCGCCCACAAAGGCACAAAGAAAAAATTACTATATGTTATCATGCTTCTCTAGAAGCTGGATTCAATTCCCGCTAAGTCGCAAAAACGCAAAGAAAGATTAAATATGATTATTACAGACACAACATGTTATCCTGCTTCTCCGGAAGCTGGATTCTATTTTCCCGCCAAGCCGCAGAAACGCAAAGAAAAAATTATTCAATTATTCTTCAAGTCCATTCACTTTCCTGTAAATCCCATCTTTAATCAAGTTTACATTGAAATTGATCAGTAACCCAAGTTTGATATTCTTTAACCTCATATAGGTCAGAATGACTTTATGAAAAACACTTTCAATTTTTTCGCAGGATTTCAATTCGATCAAAAGTTTGTCTTCTAATATTAAATCCGCTCTAAAACCCTTGTCCAAAACAATTTCTTTGTAATAAATTTTTACTTTCTCCTGATGGGTAAATGAAATCCCTCTTTCTATCAATTCGTATGCGAAGGCTTCTTCGTATACACTTTCCAAAAGTCCCGGTCCCAAATGCCTATGAATTTGGAAGGCAATATCTACAGCTTCTTTTGCAAGTTCATTCTCTGACATATTCAAAGTGGTTTAAAATACCACCTAAAATATAAAAAAGACATGCCAAAACTAAATTGACATGTCTTTTTTACTTTCCTACTTTGCGTATTTGCGCCTTTGCAATAATCTTATTGATTATATTTCTTTTCTTTTTCTTAGCGCCTTAGGGCCTTTCCAGGATTCCTATTGCTTGGTTTGTTGTTCTTATTTTCTTTGCGTATTTGCGCCTTTGCGGGATTTCTATTTCTTTTTCTTTGTGCCTTCGTGTCTTCGTGGGAGCTTTCAGTGGCTTCCCACCCACTTAAACGCATTCACAAAAGCCTCTATCCATGGACTGACTTCGTCCTGTGATTTGTCTGAGGGATAATATGGCCAATTCCAGGGTTTAAGCGATCTTTCAATATGCGGCATAATCGCCAAGTGCCTGCCGTCTTCAGACACAATCCCCGCTATGGCATAATCAGATCCATTTGGATTGCCTGGATAGCCTTCATAGCTGTACGTCATGCCGATTTGGTAAGCGTCTTTCGGTTTTGGCAGTTGGAATTTTCCTTCACCGTGTGCTACCCATACACCCAATCTTTTGCCTGAAAGGGATTTGAACATCACAGATTCATTCTCAGGAACATTAACATTGACAAAGATCGATTCGAATTTATTGCTTGCATTGTGCAGCATCTTTGGCTTGACATCATGGTCAGGGGTGACTAGTCCAAGTTCTACCATCAGCTGACAACCGTTGCAGACTCCCAAACTCAAAGTATCTTTTCTTGCATAGAAATTGTCCAAGGCTTGTTTTGCTTTTTCGTTGTACAAAAATGCACCGGCCCAACCTTTGGCAGAACCCAAAACATCAGAGTTGGAAAATCCTCCGACAAATACGATCATCTGCACGTCTTCAAGGTTTTCACGACCGGCAATTAAGTCCGTCATATGTACATCTTTCACATCAAAACCTGCCAACCAAAGTGAATAAGCCATCTCACGGTCACCGTTGACACCCTTTTCACGGATGATGGCGGCACGCTTTCCTGAGGCTTCTTTTCTATATGGATTCAATCCAAATGCATCCAAAGTTCCTCTCCAGTTTTCACCAAACTGATATGTCAATGGTTGTTTTTTATAATTGGTAAACCTTGCCAAAGCCAATTTGTCACCGCTTTGTTTTCTGTCAAGCAGATAGGAAGATTTGAACCAAGTATCGCGCATTTCTACCACATCAAGAGTCAGGTCAGCACCAACCAATTCCACTTTGCCATCCAATGTGACCTCAGCCAAAGAAATATAGCCAATACCATGGTTTTCAAGTACGGCACGGGTTCTTTCAGTATTGGCGACTTGGATCAAAACGCCAGGATTTTCGGCAAACAATGACTTGACAATATCCTTTTCAGCCAGTCTTTCGGTTTTGACTTTCAGACCAACCTGAGTGGAAGGGAAACACATTTCCAACAAAGCAGTAATCATCCCTCCTGAAGAAATATCATGACCGGCAAGAATTTCGCCCTTTTCGATCAGTTTTTGGATTACCATAAATGCCTTCGAAAAATACAGGCTGTCCTTCACATCCGGCGTATCGTTTCCGATGGTATTCAAAATCTGCGCAAAACTGGAACCTCCGAGTTTCGCTGAATCCTTTGAAAAATCAATGTAATAAACCTTGCTGCCGGCGATGGGCTTCAAGTCAGTAGAAACAGTCAATTTGGGCGCTGAACATTCCCCGACTGTAGATATTATTACTGTTCCGGGCGAATAAACCGTCTTGCCTCCGGGATATTTTTGGGTCATGGAAAGGGAATCTTTCCCGGTAGGAACATTGATTCCCAAAGCAATGGAAAATTCCGAAATGGTTTCGACAGCACGGTAAAGCCTGTCATTTTCTCCGGGATTTTTGGCAGGCCACATCCAGTTGGCGCTGAGGGAAACCCCAGCCAAACCGTCTGTAATCGGTGCCCAAACCAAGTTGGTGAGGGATTCTGCGATCGCCAACCTTGATCCTGCTTCAGGATTTGCCAATGCCGCAACAGGTGCATGCCCGATGGAGGTAGCAATTCCTTTTGCTCCTGTAAAGTCCAAAGCCATCACGGCCACATTGTTCAAAGGCAATTGGATTTCACCCGTGGTCTGCTGCTTGGCCACTCTTCCTGTGACAGAACGGTCAACTTTATTGGTCAACCAATCCTTGCAAGCCACCGCTTCCAATTGCAAAACCTGCTCAATATATGTTTTCAGCTCGTTGGCTGAGTATTTTGGTTCTTCGTAAGCCGTCGCTGCAGGAGTATCCTCTAAAATGGTTTTTGGTGAACTTCCAAACATGTAAGCCAAATCCCAATCGACCGGCTTCTCGCCTGTTTCAAAGTTTTCGAACTTGAAATGCATGTCACCCGTCGTTTCACCCACAACATAAAAAGGAGCCCTTTCCCGCTCTGCAATCCGCTGAAGTGTGGCTACATCCTTTTCATGCACCACCATTCCCATTCTTTCCTGGGATTCATTTCCTATGATTTCTTTGGCAGAAAGTGTAGGATCGCCTACAGGCAACTTGTCCAAATGGATCGTGCCTCCGGTACTTTCCACCAATTCAGAAAGACAGTTCAAATGCCCTCCGGCTCCGTGGTCATGGATGGAAATGATCGGATTCTCATTGGATTCGGCCATGGCCCGGATCACATTGGAAACCCGCTTTTGCATCTCCGGATTGGAACGTTGGATGGCGTTCAACTCTATGGCATTGCTGAATTCACCAGTATTTACAGAAGAAACTGCTCCTCCTCCCATCCCGATGCGGTAGTTGTCACCGCCCATGACGATGATTTTGTCTCCCTTGCTCGGTTCGTTTTTCTTGGCGTATTCTTTTCTTGTAAACCCGATTCCTCCCGCCAACATGATGACTTTGTCAAATCCGTGGGATTTGCCGTTTTCCTCATGCTCAAAGGTCAACACAGATCCGCAGATCAAGGGTTGACCGAATTTATTTCCAAAATCTGAAGCTCCGTTGGAAGCTTTTATTAAAATTTCAATAGGCGTTTGATATAACCATTTACGTTCCTGCATTCCTTTTTCCCAAGGCCTCTCTTCATTTAAACGTGAATAAGAGGTCATATAAACCGCTGTTCCT
>NZ_CDSBKL010000269.1:0-5807 GCF_977115555.1 Aquiflexum sp. | reverse complement strand
ATAATGGCTTGGTGATTTTGGCCTCCAACTTTAGAAATAACATCGACACGGCATTTATCAGGAGGTTCAACGCCATCATTTATTTTCCTGCACCAAAGGCGGAAGACAGGCTGGCATTGTGGGAGAAATCCCTTCCCAGCCAGCTTAAGCTGAGCAAAGAAAACGGACTCCGAGAAATTGCAGAAAAGTACGAACTGACCGGTTCCCATATCATCAACATCGTCCAATATCTTTCTCTGACTGCCTTAGAAAGCCGTGATTTTGTATTGACCAAAGACATGATGATAAAAGGGATAAGGAGGGAAATGGAGAAAGAGGGGAAATGAAAGAAGAGACTTAAATGAACTTAGAATGAATATTCAAGACAAAAAGAGATCTGAAAAACAGGGCACCAAAAACCAACGGAACGGACCATTCTTTCCCGCTGTTGCTATACAGTCAAAATTGAAGGTTAATAAACCCGGTGATCGATTCGAACAAGAAGCAGAGAAAGTCTCCCAAGATATGGTGACCTTATCTCAAAATGGGAATCCCCCCCAAATACACAGGAAGGAAGAAGTGAGAGAATTGGAAAGAAAAGAGGAATCGGCTGAAACCCCTGAGATCTCAACAGAACTTGAAGGCCATATTTCAAAACTTGACGGTAAAGGAAGGTCCTTGAACATAACAGAAAAGAACTATTTTGAGCCTAAATTTGGAAGGGATTTTTCGAAAGTTCGGATTCATGAAAATGATTCAAGTGCCGAAAAAATTCATGCCAAGGCTTATACAACAAAGAACCATATCATATTCAATCAAGGTGAATATTCCGGAACCTCCAGCGGTGACAAAAAGCTGATGGCCCATGAACTGACACATGTGGTGCAACAAGGAAGTAAGGGTGTAGTGAATAGATCAGCATTGCCCTCCATTCAAAGACAGGATGAACCAAGCACGAGTACTGAGTCCCTATCTCAAGAAGAAAGAAATTGGCTTTATGATCGATTGACCTTGAGGATGAATATAGCCTATACCAAATTTGTCGATGCCTGTAATACACACCAAAGACAAATTCGTGATCTCGCGGCACAAAATGTAGATATTGCCAATCTGTTGCTTGATGTAGGCTTAGCATTTGCGACCCGGGGTCTTTCAACGCTTGTTACATCAGGAATTTCAAGAGCGGGAAGGCAAGGTGTTAGTGTTGCCATATCCCGGATAGCCTTAAGGGCATTAGGCCGTGTGGACCAAATCGTTGCTGCTGCCACCTCCATAGGAAAGGATTTGGCAAAGAGAGGGTTCCAAGCAGTATTCAGCAGAGGTGTGGAAGAGCAGTTTGTCCAAGATTTGAAGCAAGTCATGAGCGAGTCTGTTGATATGATCCACGGCAACCTGATTAATGTATCGGATGAGGAATTAAGTGTTTTATTTTATAACTACGATCCAAGCATTGCCACTCTGAACTACTATGAGCAAATGATCGCTCAGATGATCTCCGATTATAGAGACCAGATCATACCAATAGGAAGAAGGACAGATGAAAGGTATGGCATCAACAGATTAAGGTGGATTGAAGGAAGTGGAAGAAGGGCTTTAGCTTTAACAGGAGAAGGAAGGTATGCTAGGGCTGGAGGCGGTATAAGATTTATGGCATGGATTACCCCTTATTTTAAAAATGAAGCTCTGAGAAGATCGCTCCCATCAAGAGAGTCCGATTTCCCTGTCATTCATTACGGTAACTTAGAAAATGGTTCTGCTCCCTCAAACATAGAATTTGTATTAAATTCTCCTTATTTAATTTCAAACGATTATGTTTTTGAAGCCCCTACAGGACAGACCCCTGTTCAACCAAACCCATGCCCAAGTTGCCACGGGGAATCGGGGGGTAACCAAGCCCCAAGCCTACTTGATAGGCCTTTTGACTTCGAGAGCATGTTGGACCAGCCACCAAACAATCAGCAGCAATTAGAAGATTGGATTAGACAACTAAATGAGTAAACTTAATCCCTCTCTGAATAACTCCGGCTCGAAAAAAAGCATCTTAACATTCTCCTTTTGGACATATCTGTACAACATGCCGAGAACCATGCGAATATTCAATTACCTTATTACTTGAATTATGGCTAATCCAAATTCAATGACTAATACCGCTAAAATAAGAAAAAGGGGTAAAGCTATATAGGACCAAAAAAGCTTGCAGACTATTGTCCTACATATTGCTCCTAAGGCCGCCAAAGATTATTATCATTTAGAAAAAATAAGTACCATGCAAACCAAATACGGATTTACCAAAATGACCCTTGCTGAATTTGATACTTGGATTCAGCAG
Organism: Aquiflexum sp.; assembly: GCF_977115555.1. Classification (NCBI taxonomy): domain Bacteria; kingdom Pseudomonadati; phylum Bacteroidota; class Cytophagia; order Cytophagales; family Cyclobacteriaceae; genus Aquiflexum; species Aquiflexum sp. Next base: position 3,499 of record NZ_CDSBKL010000269.1, on the reverse strand, counting down.
CAGCGGATTGCCCGCACCATATTAAACCTACAGCAGCACCATACCTGGAATCCAAATTATTCGCATTTCAACGGGTCAAACCATTTTGAAAGGCAGTTGGCCATGAAAAATCACCATGTCGGAAACAACGGATGGGCAGATATCGGACAGCATTTCACCATATTTCCCGACGGAATGATTCTTACTGGCAGGCCTTTGGAGAAAATTCCTGCCTGCATTTATGGCAACAATTCCCATTCAGTCTGCATGGAGCATTTTGGTAATTTTGATACCGGTGGCGATAACATGACCGATTCTCAAAAGCAAACCATCGTGAAGATGACAGCTATGCTGCTCAAAAAATTTAACCTCCCTGTCAATCCAAACAGCATCCTCTACCATCATTGGTTTGACCTGAGCTCGGGAGTCCGCAACAACGGGACTAGAAATAACAAATCCTGCCCGGGAACAAACTTTTTTGGTGGAAACAAAGTAGACAATGCCATCAGTGGTTTTTTTCCTTTGGTCCAACAGGCACTTGGAAATACATCTGTCCAACCTCCGGTTGCCAATATCAGCAAATACGTCATCGTCACTGCCTCAAGGCTAAATATCCGTCAGCAACCCAGCGGTTCAGCTCCTCTCGCCACAGACCGGGATGCTGCCCAGATGGGTGCAGTGCTGAGGATTTATGGAGAATCCAACGGGTGGCTCAAAATATCCAACTCCCAAGCACATTGGGTCTATGGAAAATATACCACAGAAGTCCTCCGTGCAACCGTCACAGCCAACGTACTCAGGGTTAGAAGCGGGCCGGGACCGGAATATTCCATCATAGGCACTCTTCCAAAATCAGAGGAGGTCTTTTTGGTAGATATCAAAAACGGATGGTGTAAAATCGGTATGGAAGAAAAGTGGGTAAGTAAGGATTTTTTAAAGGCGATCTAAGTTTATTTCACTTTCGGTTAATTTGTCAATATTCAATTCATTTTAAAAAAATCGTAGTCAAGGAAGTATTGGAAAAACTTCTTTTAAATTCACCCTATGGAAAACCTACCCGAATGCCCGGCCTGCAAATCTGAATATACCTATGAATTGGATGGCAAATTCGTCTGTCCGGAGTGTGCCTTCGAATGGGAAGCTGAGGAAGCTGAAGCCGAAGAGGGTTTGGTAGTAAAAGATTCCAACGGGGCAATATTGTCAAACGGGGATTCTGTTACCATCATCAAAAACCTTCCCGTCAAAGGTGCTGCACATCCCATCAAGGCTGGAACAAAAGTCAAAAATATCCGGCTTGTAGAAGGCGACCACAATATTGACTGCAAAATAGATGGATTCGGATCCATGGCTTTGAAGTCTGAATTTGTGAAAAAAGCTTAAGAAAGAATTGTGAGTTACGAAGTACGAATTAGAAAGCCTTTGTAATAAATAAGCCTTCAAAATGATCAAATTATAGGGTACTATGGACCATGGACTATTTGACCATGGACTCTAAAAAAACATCCTCCCCATTTTCATGAGGAGGATTTGCTATTTACAGGCGATCTTATTCACCCTTGTGGCATGTCTGCCACCTTCAAAATCTGTCGTCAGGAATATATCCGCAAGCTTGGCTGCCAAATCAAAAGGAATAAACCTCGCCGGCAATGCCAACACATTGGCATCATTATGCTGTCTTGCCAAAGCTGCCAAATCCTCATTCCAGCACAATGCCGCACGGATTCCCTGATGTTTGTTAGCCGTAATAGCAACACCGTTGCCACTGCCGCAGATCAGGATACCCTGCTCAAACTCTCCCGCTTCGATGGCATTACACAGTGGATGGACAAAATCCGGATAGTCTGCTGAGGCGCCGGTATAAGGGCCAAAATCTTTTACTTCGTACCCTTTTGCCTCCAACTCTTTGATCAGTTCGGTCTTGTATTCAAAACCGGCATGGTCTCCTCCGATGGCTATGACTTTACTCATTGTCTTTGTATTTCAAGTTGTCTTCCAATTCTTTTTTGGCGCGCTTCTTTTCAAGTCTCTTTGCTACCTGTATCCCTACTTCATACAATACCAATATAGGCATTGCAATCAACACTTGGCTGATGACGTCCGGAGGTGTAATAAGTGCAGAAACGATCAAAATTACTACAATTGAATGTCTCCTGTATGATTTCAACATCGCTGCTGTCACCAATCCAGACATAGAAAGAAAATAAATCACTACCGGAAGTTGGAACATAATGGCCGATGCCAATACCAACATGGTCAAAGTACCAATGTAAGAGGTAATGTCAAATTCGTTGAGGATACTTGGATCCAACTGGTAGTTTGCAAGGAAATTTATGGAAAGGGGAGCAAGGATGAAATAACCAAAACCAGTACCCAAGAAAAAAAGAAGACTGACATAAAAAACCGCACCACGGGCAGCCTGTCTTTCTTTAGAGTACAGACCAGGTGCGATAAACTTCCAAACTTCCCAAAACAAATAAGGAAAAGAGACAATCAATCCCACTACCATACTTGAGGTCAGGTGCATGGAAAACTGACCTGTCATCTGCCTGCTTTGGATGGTAAAAGGAAGTGTATCTATACACAAAGGTGGTACGTTTAAATAATCAGAAATCTGACAAAGTACCCTATAGGTGATGAAATCAACTTTGGAAGGACCAAGGATGACAACTCCAAATACAATGCTTTTAGCAAGGAACGCTGCAACCGTAAAAATCAAAATGGCAGCTGCAGAGCGTAGCAAATGCCACCTCAACTGCTCCAAATGGTCCAAAAAGGACATGCCCTCTTCTTCCTCTTCTTCTTTATACTGATCTAAGGCCACGCTTTTTTAGAATAATTAATACAATGGAAACTGAACCATCCAACTGTTGACTTCAGATTTGATTTTGGCCAATTCTGCCTCATCACCGTGGTTTGTCAATGCCCTGTCGATAAGGGATACTATTTTGCGCATGTCCTCTTCTTTCAACCCACGGGTAGTAACCGCTGCTGTACCCACTCTCATCCCTGAGGTAACAAATGGCGATCTGGTATCAAAAGGAACCATGTTTTTATTGATCGTAATATCCACTTTACCCAAAGTCTCTTCGGCAAGTTTACCGGTCAGGTCTTTGTTGCGCAGGTCAATAAGCATCATGTGGTTGTCTGTGCCGCCTGAGATGATCTTATATCCCAAACCTACAAAAGTATCCGCCATGACGGCGGCATTCTTTTTGACCTGAAGAACATAATCCATATACTCATCAGAAAGCGCTTCTTCAAATGCGATGGCTTTGGCTGCAATGATATGTTCCAATGGACCGCCCTGCGTTCCGGGAAATACCCCAGAATCCAATAAAGCAGACATTTTCCTTAATTCACCTTTTGGTGTCTTAAGTCCAAAAGGATTGTCAAAATCATCACGCATCAAGATCAATCCACCTCTTGGTCCACGAAGGGTTTTGTGGGTGGTAGTGGTCACAATATGGCAATACTCAAGAGGATCATTTAAAAGTCCTTTTGCAATCAAGCCCGATGGATG
>NZ_CDSBKL010000268.1:0-5845 GCF_977115555.1 Aquiflexum sp. | reverse complement strand
AAGGAGGTTTGATTTGGGTAGATTTAAGAGACAGGTATGGTGTTACACAACTGATATTTGAAGAGGGTTCCTCCGATAAATCACTCTTGGAAAAAGCTGCTTCCTTAGGAAGGGAATTTGTCGTATTGGCAAAAGGAACGGTCTTGGAGAGAACCTCCAAAAATGACAAAATGAGTACAGGAGACATCGAAATCAAGGTGGAATTTCTTGAGGTATTGAATTCCTCCAAAGTGCCTCCGTTTATCATCGAAGATGAAACAGACGGCGGTGATGAGTTGAGAATGAAATACAGGTACCTTGACTTGCGTAGAAATGTGGTCAGGGAAAAATTACAACTCCGTCACCGCATGATGCAGGAGACGAGAAAATATATGGATGCACAGGATTTCATCGAAGTGGAAACCCCTGTTTTGATCAAATCCACTCCTGAAGGGGCTCGAGATTTTGTTGTTCCCAGCCGCGTCAATCCGGGAGAATTTTATGCTTTACCGCAATCACCACAGACTTTTAAGCAATTGTTGATGGTCAGCGGTTTTGACAGGTATTTTCAAATAGTCAAATGTTTCAGGGATGAAGATTTGAGGGCGGACAGACAGCCGGAGTTTACACAGATAGACTGCGAAATGTCTTTTGTAAGTCAGGAAGATATCCTCAATACTTTTGAAGGTTTGACCAAGCATCTTTTCGCCAACGTGAAAGGAGTAAAATTGGAAGAAGTCAAAAGAATGACCTACGCTGAAGCCATGAAAAGCTATGGCAATGACAAACCCGATTTGAGGTTTGATATGAAATTTGTAGAGCTCAATGACCTCGCTCAGGGAAAAGGTTTTTCCATTTTTGATCAGGCAGAGCTTGTAGTCGGTATCTGTGCCAAAGGTGCAGGGGAATACACGAGAAAGCAACTTGATGACCTCACCAATTGGGTAAAAAGACCACAGATCGGAGCCAAAGGATTGGTATACGTAAAATGTTATGAAGACGGGACTTTCAAGTCCACCGTTGATAAATTCTATTCAAATGAAGATTTGAAGGCCTGGGCAGATAAAATGGGAGCAGAAGCCGGTGACCTGATTTTGGTTTTGAGTGGGGATGCAAAATCCACAAGAAAACAAATGTCCGAACTCAGATTGAAAATGGGTGAAGAACTTGGATTGAGAGATAGAAATGTGTTCAAGCCACTTTGGGTAGTTGACTTTCCATTACTCGAATGGGATGAGGAGACCAACAGGTATCATGCGATGCACCATCCTTTTACCTCTCCAAAAAAGGAGGATATCCCGCTTCTCGAAACAGATCCGGGAGCTGTCCGTGCTAATGCCTATGACCTTGTCATCAATGGCGTGGAAATCGGTGGCGGGTCAATCCGAATCCATGACCGATCGACACAACAACTGATGTTCAAACATCTGGGGTTCTCGGAGGCTGAAGCACAGAAGCAGTTTGGATTTTTGATGGAGGCATTTGAGTTTGGTGCGCCCCCGCATGGTGGGATTGCCTTTGGATTTGACAGGCTTTGTGCGATTTTTGGCGGTTCGGATTCCATCAGGGATTATATCGCTTTCCCAAAAAACAACTCCGGCAGGGATGTCATGATTGATTCTCCAAGCACGATATCTGATGAACAGCTGACAGAACTCTCGATCAAAGTCTCCTTGACAGAGAAAAAATAAAACTTAAAATCCCGGTCTTTCAACCGGGATTTTTCTTTTTCAAAATTTGATATTAAACTCTTGATTTTTTCCATTCAACCTAATTTTTATCCATTCAAAATTTTGCTAGATTAATACTTAAACTTTTTGACTTTCTCTTATGTCTAAGCTGAGATATAAAACTGTTTCCTATGAAGATTTCTACTTTTAAAATATTTTTCATTTGCCTGTTTATGGTTTTTGCCAATGAATCTATGGCACAAAGACCGGAAGGAAGGCCGCAAAATAGCATTCTCAAGGGTCGTGTCATCGAAGGTGCTACCAAAGAACCCATGATAGGTGCCAATGTAGTGATCAAGACAGTGACCGACTCAGTATTGGTCAATACTGTGACCGGAGCGGATGGGACTTTTGAAATCAGCCGTCCAAGAATCCCATCCGTACTGATTGAAGTAACTTTTTTAGGATTCGTGAAAATCAGCAAAACCCACAATAGAGGTGATGGTTTGGACCTTGGAACATTGGTCTTATTAGAAGATAGCAAACTCCTCGGTGAAGTACTGATAGAAGGTCAGATAGTCGTAGGGGAAGTAAAAGGAGATACTACTTCCTTCAATGCAAGTGCATTCAAAACAAGGGAAAACGGTGATGCGGAAGACCTTGTCAGAAAACTTCCGGGCGTGACCATCCAAAACGGGGAAATCCAGGCAAAAGGAGAGCAGGTTCAAAAAGTCTTGGTAGATGGACGTGAGTTTTTTGGAAGTGATCCCTTCCTCGCTTTGCGAAATTTGCCTGCAGATGTGATCGACAGGGTGGAGATTTTGGACCAAAGGTCAGATCAATCGAGACTTACGGGATTTGACGATGGTAATTATTCCCGAACCATCAATATCGTGACCCGACCTGATAAAAACACCGGGCAATTTGGAAGGCTGTATGCTGGGGCAGGTACACAGGACAGATACGCTGCCGGCGGTAATTTCAATTATTTTAAAGGAAATAAAAGAATCTCGATTATTGGGTTATTTAATAACATCAATCAACAAAACTTCTCTTCTCAAGACTTAGTGGGGGTAAGTGCCGCAGGTCAAACCGGAGGAGGAAACAGGGGTGGAGGTGGTGGAGGCCGTCCCGGGGGTCAAGGTTGGGGTGGCGGAAACAACAACTTCCTAGTCGGACAAGATCAGGGGATCATCACAACAAACAGTGTAGGGTTGAATTACAGTGATAAATTCGGTAAAAAAATCAATTTTACAGGAAGCTATTTCTTCAACTCCACCAAAAACAATTTATTCAAACTGACCAATAGGGAAACCATCTTGTCCGAAACCACAAGACAGTTTTATGAAGAGAGTTTGCTCAATACCATCAAAAACAACAATCACCGAATCAATGGCAGGATAGAATATGACATCAATCCCAAAAATGCCATCATCATCACGCCTTCTCTCAATTTCCAGAGCAACAATACTTATAACGACAGGGATGGGCTCAATCTTTCGGGCACACTAGATCCTTTAAGTAGCTCAAGGACAAAATCTGATGCTACTACTGATGGCTATAATCTCGCCAATAATTTTGTGTATCGGTACAGGTTTGAAAAGAAGGGCAGGACAATTTCTACCACCGTCTATACTGCATGGACCAAAAGAGACCAACTCTCTGACCTCATTGCTGCTAATAGGGATTTTATCAGAGACATCAGAGATACAATCAATCAGGAGACTTTCGGGCTTTCAAACGGTTTCAATTATAGGGCAACATTGCAGTATACCGAGCCAGTTACAGAAAAATCTTTGTTGACAATGTCTTACCAGGTAGGAAACAACAAAACAACTTCTGACCAAAAAACTTTCAGCTTGGTTCCTGAAGCCGGCATAATGGTTTTGGATACAGCCCTGAGTAACCAGTTCAATAATAAATTTATTGTCCAAAGACCAAGTATCGGATACAGCTACAACTTAAAATCATGGAACATCAATGCCAATCTGGATTATCAATATGCGGTGCAGGACAATGAAAGCTTTTTCCCGAGGGAAGAACTCTTCAACCGGTCTTTCAGCAATTTTCTTCCCGGTCTGAATGCCAGTTACCGAAACCAGGAAAAAGGTACTTCCTTCAGGTTGCGGTACAGAACAAATACCCAAGAACCCAGTGTCAACCAGCTTCAGAATGTCATCAATAACCAAAATCCCCTGCAACTTTCTGTAGGAAATCCAAATTTGGGACAGTCCTTTAGCCACAACGCCTTTATCAATTATTCCAAAATCAACTTAGCCAAATCAAAAACCTTCTTCACTTTCATATCCTTAAACCTGACGGAAGATTTTATTGGCACCAATACTTTTGTGGCGCAATCTGATACTTTGATCAACGACCAAGTCCTCCTGAAACCAGGTGGACAAATCAGCCGACCTGAGAATTTCTCCGGTAATTTCAGATCAAGGTTGTTTGTCACCTATGGCACGCCGATCAAAAGCTGGAAATCACAATTCAATCTGAATTCTTCTGTCTCCTACAACAGGACACCAGGTATGATCAATAACCAAAAAAATGCAAACGATAATATTGATCTCAGTCAAGGCTTGACCCTGACAAGTAACATCAGCAAAGACCTGGATTTTTCTATTTCGACTACAGGGATTTATACCATTGTCAACAGCAGTTTACAATCCAATTTGGACCAGAATTACTATATCCAGTCTTCTAACTTCAGGTTCTATTATTCTCCCAACAAAGGAAAATTATTCATCTCCAATGTCGTCAACAATTCTCTTTACAGAGGACTATCGCCCACATTGGATCAATCGGTATGGCTTTGGAATATAGAAGCAGGGTACAGGTTTACCAAAGACAACAAAGCGGAACTGAAGTTTACCGTATTCGATTTACTCAATCAAAACAATGCCATCGGAAGGACAGTTTCGGATGTATCCATCGAGGATACTTTCACAAGGGTCTTGACTAGGTATGGATTGGTTACATTTTCTTATAACATAGGCAACTTCAAACCACAGGCTGCGAGCCCTCAACAGGGCAGGCCTGGCGGCGGAGGCGGTAGAACTTGGTAATAAACAAAAAAGAGACCTTTTCACAGGTCTCTTTTTTGTTTAGGGAGATTGGCAGTAAATAAAAATTATGATTTAAACTTTTTGACCAAACATTCCTGCTGCATCAATATAAAACCAAATAATTGGCTGAGTTGAAGATTTTCATGGCTTTCATTTAAAATGACTTTTTATTTAATGGAGAAATTCGGAACATACTATCTGACTGGATTTTGGTATTCAAAAAAAGTGCAATTCCCATCATTTGTTTTAGATTTGTGGCTCTGAAAATTGAACAGAACATGCATCAGGAAAAAATAGAAGCCATCAAATCCGCCATCTCAGCAGCCTCAGCAAGCAACGAAGATGAGTTGGAGGCTTACAGGATGAAATTCATCAGCAAGAAAAGTATGGTTGGGGAGCTTTTTGCCGAAATGAGAAATATCCCAAACGAACAAAAAAAGGCGTATGGGCAGATGGTCAATGAGGTCAAGCAATTGGCGGATGAGAAATTTCAGGAGCTGATAGACCAAGTCAACCAAGCCAAAAAACAAACCAAATCCTTTGACCTAGACCTGACTTTACCTGCTTCAAACATTGGTGCGGGTGGAATACATCCATTGACTGCCACAAGGCAGCGGATCATCGAGATATTCGAAAGAATCGGATTCAACCTTTCTGAAGGTCCTGAGATAGAAGATGATTGGCATAATTTCTCAGCATTGAATTTTCCCGAAAACCATCCAGCAAGGGAAATGCAGGACACGTTTTTCTTGGAAAAGAATCCTGATGTAGCTCTTAGAACCCATACTTCATCAGTTCAAGTCCGCGTCATGGAAAACCAAAAACCTCCCATCAGAACCCTTTCTCCGGGTAGGGTTTACCGAAACGAGGCGATTTCTGCCAGGGCGCATTGTATATTCCATCAGGTGGAAGGATTGTATGTGGATGAAAATGTAGGTTTCGCAGATCTGAAAAATACACTCTACCATTTTGCCAAAGAGATGTTTGGCAAAGAAACCAAAGTAAGGTTCAGACCATCATTCTTTCCATTTACAGAACCAAGCGCAGAGATCGACATCAGCTGCCTGATTTGCGGAGGCAAAGGCTGCAACGTCTGTAAAGGTACCGGATGGGTAGAAATCGGCG
>NZ_CDSBKL010000267.1:0-5863 GCF_977115555.1 Aquiflexum sp. | reverse complement strand
ATTTACTGATAAAAACCAACTGGTCTATGAGACATTTGCTGCCTCTTTGGAACATGATAAATGCATGATGGAAACTTTTCCAAAATTAGCTGATGGTACCATTGAGCATCTTGTGGGGCTTTCAACTTATATGAGAAAACGTTTTGCGGATATCAATCCTTTGGTCATGAATGAACTGCAGCGTTATTTTCCCCAGTGTTGGCAGTTGTTTGAAGACTTCAAGCACAGTCACATATTCAAAGAAGTGGTAGCTGTCTTGGAAAAGGGTAAAGAGGAGGGCTTTTTTAGGCCCGAAATCAACAATGAAATTATTGCCTTACTGAGATTGGAACAGATGATGATCACTTTTGACCCAATCAAATTTCCCCCATCAAAATACAACATGGTCGATTTACAGATTGAAATTTTCGAACACTTTCTTTATGGGATTTTTACAGAAAAAGGAAGAGAAGCATATTTAAAACAGAAAAACGAAAACAAATGAAAACCACAGCCAAAAAGCTCATGGGAGTAGGGATATTCCTTTTTGCTATGTTGATTGAGGGGCATGCCCAATCGGAAAATGTCCTACACTTGACTCTTGAAGAAAGCTTACGGTATGCCCTGGAAAACAACGTAGATGCGAAAAACGCCCAGCTGGAGACCATGATAGCCAAAGCCCAAGTCATTGAACGACTGTCTGCAGGATTACCTCAGATTAATGGTACCTACGACATCACCCACAATGCAGCCATTCCTATTGTTTTCGTTCCAAACGAAGGTGGGTTTTTTCAGCCGGATGTCGATTCAGATGTACTTCCCTTAAGGTTTGGTACCAAATTCAATTCAGCTTTAGTAGTACAATTAAATCAAATGATATTTGATGGATCTTATTTCGTCGGATTAAAAGCAGCTCGGACATATAAAATGTTGACAGAATTTGACAAAGAAAAGAGTGATATCGATGTCAAAGAGACCATAAAAAAAGCGTACTTCTCGGTGTTGGTCAATGAGCAGCGAAGTTTGTTGATCAGTGCCAACCTTGGCAGACTTGATACTTTGCTAAAAGAAACGCAGGCCATGTATGAAGCAGGATTCTCAGAGAAAATTGATGTTTCCCGAATCCAAGTCCAGCGGAATAATTTAGTGACGGAGATGGATAGGGTCAATGCTGCGAAGGATATAAGTATCCAGCTATTGAAACTTCAAATGGGCTTGCCGTTGGAGTATGATATTGTTTTAAGTGAGACATTACTTGAACTGAACAGCATTCAAGAAATCAACGATTTATTGTTGTTCCAAGGTACAAGGAGGGTGGAAATGGATCAGATCAACACCAACATTAATTTGGTTGGTCTAGATATTAAATACACGACCTCCCAATATATCCCTAATCTGGATTTTTTCGGCACTTATCAGAGAAATGCAGCAGCCCAGTCTACAGGATTGATTTGGGAAAATGAAAGGTGGTTTACAGGAGCTTTTATTGGGCTTAGATTGAATATTCCGATTTTTGACGGTTTGTTCAAAAGTTCTCAGATTCAACAAAAAAGAGCTCAGATGGACCAATTGGAAAACCAAAAACTATTCTTAGAAAGCAATATTGAAATTGAAAGATTCCAGGCAAGAACCAATCTTCAAAATAATTTACAGGCTCTTAGAGTTCAGGAAGAAAATAGAGAATTGGCATTGGAAGTATTCAGGATGACAAAAATCAAATACGATGAAGGGGTAGGCTCAAATTTGGAGGTAGTCGAAGCAGATTCAGCCGCAAAAGATGCAGAAAGAAATTATTTTTCAGCACTTTATGATGCCTTGATTGCTAAAGTTGATCTTGAAAAAGCTTTGGGATTATTATAATCAATTATTAGAAAAACATTAAGAAAATATGAAAACGAACTTTCCCCTATTAATATTTACTATCATTATTTTGATGGTGTCGTGCGGTCCTAAAGACGACCTTGTTTTGAAAAAAGAGGAATTATCCAAAATGAAATCTGATGCCTCAAAACTTCGGAATTCAATAGAAACTTTGGAAAAAGAAATAGCCTTGTTGGACCCTGAGTTTGCAAAAGAAAACAGAAAATCGATTTTAATTTCGACAATCAATGTTGAGAATAGACATTTTGAACATTTTGTAGAATTTACCGGATCAGTTTTGTCCAAGAAAAATGTCAATATTTCAGGTGAAATTCTAGGCAGAATCCAGGAAATTGTTGCTATAGAAGGAATGAGAGTTAGCAAAGGTCAGATTTTGGCAAAAATTGATGCAGAATCAATTCTTAGGAACATCGATGAATTAGAAAAACAAATTGAATTGTCTAAGATTTTATTTGATAAGCAGGAAAGATTATGGAAGCAGAAGATTGGTACTGAAATCCAGTATTTAGAATCAAAAAACAGGTTGGAAACATTGCAGATCAATTTGGAGGCATTAAAGATTCAACAATCAAAAACCTTGGTAAGAGCCCCTTTCAATGGAACTGTAGAAACTGTTCTGGTTAGGTTGGGAGAATTCGTGCAGCCCGGTGTTCCGATGTTTCAGTTTGTTGGAGAAAGTGATTTATTTATAGAGGCTGATGTTTCTGAAAAGTATGTTGGTCTAATAAAGAAAGGAGATTCAGTTGAAGTTAGTTTTCCATCAGTTGATAAATTTTTGAGTGCCAAAATTTCTTCTGTAGGTGCTATTATTAATGCAAACAATAGGACATTCAAAGTAGAGATGGCGGTTCCTTCATTGGAATTCCTGAAACCAAATATGATTTCTGTCATCAAAATCAAAGATTATGAGAACAAAACAGCAGTGACTGTTCCCAATTACCTGATTCTTCAGGATAATAAAGGTGATTATGTGTTCACGGTAGATGAAAGTATCAGTAAGAAAAGGTATGTCAAAAGGGGGAAAACCTACAAAGAGGTTACAGAAATCCTTGAGGGATTGACTGGTGATGAGGTGCTTATTGACAAAGGCTTTAGAGAAGTAGGAGATAATTTTGTTGTAAACATTGCCAAGTAACATTGATATGGCAGAGATAGAAGAAAAGAAAAAAGGAGTTATTAGAGAGTTTGGAATCAGTTCCTTCTCGATAGATAATCAGATTTCAGTGATCATACTTGTGATCATTATTACGGTTTTGGGCTTGGGGGCATATAGGACGATGCCCAAAGAAAGTTTTCCAGAAATCGTTATTCCTACAGTTTATGTGGGTACAGCATATCCTGGAAATTCTCCGGTAGATATGGAAAATCTGATCACAAGGCCAATAGAAAAAGAGCTTAAATCGCTCAACAATGTCAAAAACATCACCTCTACTTCTGTTCAGGATTTTTCCTCGATTGTAGTAGAATTCAATCCTGGTGTTGAAATCGCAAAAGCAATTCAGGATGTGAAGGACGCTGTAGATAAATCAAAAGGCGAACTTCCCACCGACCTTGACCAAGATCCTGATGTTTTAGAGATCAACACCTCCGATTTCCCAATCATGAATGTCAATATTTCCGGTAACTATTCGGAAGAGGAGTTGAAGAAATATGGGGAATATTTGGAGGATGAAATAGAAAAGCTTTCGGAAATATCCAAAGCGGAACTCAGAGGTACCATCGAAAGAGAAATACGAGTCGATGCGGATATTTACAAAATGGAGGCTTTGGGTGTATCATTCAGTGATATTTCTGATGCGATTTCCCAAGAAAACGTGACGATTTCAGGGGGAAATATCCTTTCGGGAGATTTTAGAAGGTCCTTGAGGGTGACCGGTGAATTCAAATCTCCGGAGGAACTCAATGACATCATCATCAAGACTGAGGAAAGGAAAATTGTGTATCTGAGGGATGTAGCCACAGTGACAGATACCTATAAAGAAAGGACAAGCTATGCTAGGAGCAATAAACTCCCTGTAGTCACCGTAAACGTAATCAAAAGAAGTGGTGAAAATCTATTGGATGCTGCTGACAAAATCAAGGAAATCATTCAAGATGCCAAAGCTTCAAGATTTCCTGAGGATCTTGAAATCAGTATTTCCAACGACCAATCCAAGACTACGCGAGCCCAGGTGGCCGATCTTGAGAACAGTATCATCTTTGGAGTAATTTTGGTTGTTTTGGTTTTGATGTTTTTTCTTGGATTCAGGAATGCACTTTTCGTAGGTATTGCCATCCCTTTGTCCATGTTTATATCATTTCTGATTTTGAATTCGCTTGGAATTTCTCTAAACCTGATGGTATTGTTTGCCTTGATTCTTGCATTGGGAATGTTGGTGGATAATGGGATCGTGGTCGTGGAAAATATTTATCGACTTATGGGAGAAGGGTTATCACCTGTCAGGGCAGCAAAAGAAGGTGTGGGTGAAGTGGCTTGGCCGATCATTACCTCTACTGCCACAACTCTCGCTGCTTTCCTTCCTTTGGCATTTTGGGATGATATCATTGGGGAATTTATGAAATATCTTCCTATCACTTTAATCATTGTGTTATCTTCCTCCTTGTTTGTGGCATTGGTAGTCAATCCAGTATTGACATCTATGTATATGAAGGTCGAAAATCTCGATGTGATCAAAACGAAAAGGAAACCATTGATTGTAGCCTTATTTCTAGCTTTATTGGCAATAGTATGTTACCTGATAGGTTGGATTGCGTTTGGAAACCTATTGATGCTTGGATCAATTCTGACCGTCTTCAATGTTTTTGTTCTCCGCGGTGCCATAAGATGGTTTCAAAATGTCTTTTTGGTAAGAATGGAAAATCTTTATGAAAGCACTTTAAGTTTTGCACTCAGGGGTATTAATCCGTATTTGTTCTTTGGAGGCACTGTAATGTTGCTTGTTTTGAGTGTGGCATTGCTTGGAATCAGGTCGCCTAAAATACTTTTCTTCCCCGACAACCAACCTGCTTTGGTCAATATCTTTATCGAAAATCCCATAGGAACAGATACTGAGGCGACTAATTCATTTATGGTGGATAGGATGGAGGGTGATTTATTGAATCTGCTTGAGCCCTATGGAAACATCATTGAATCAGTTATTACCCAAGTGGGTGAGGGTACAGGCGACCAAACAATGGGCCCAAGTATTGCTAATACACCACATAAGGCAAAAATTACTATCAGTTTTGTAGAGTATCAGTTTAGACAAGGTGTCAATACCAATAAAATCATGGAAGAAATCCGTGAGATGGTAGAAATTTATCCAGGAGTATTGGTTACCGTAAACAAACAAACCAATGGACCTCCTGTTGGAAAGCCGGTCAATATCGAGGTGAGTGGTGAAGATTTTGAACAGTTGATTGGATTTGTGGGTAAATTCAGAGAAGATCTTGCTTCGGCTAATGTACCCGGTATCGAGGAATTGAAATCGGATCTGGAATTGGGAAGTCCGGAGGTTATCTTGGATATTGACAGAGAAAATGCCCGTAGGTTTGGACTATCTACCGCCACCATTGCAAATGAGTTGAGAACAGCTTTGTTTGGGCTTGAAGTTTCCAAATACAAAGAAGGGGAGGAAGATTACCCGATTCAGTTGAGGTTGAGTGATGAGTACAGATACGATATTTCTTCCCTAATCAACAAGAAGATCAGCTTTAGAGACAAATTTGGAAACAAAAAAGAGGTTCCAATTTCTGCAGTCGCTGAATTGCATTATGGATCTACTTATGGGTCTGTAAAACGAAAAGACCTGAACAAAGTAATTACCATTTTCTCTAATGTAACTGACGGATATAATCCAACAGAGATCAATAACCAATTTAAAGAATTGGTTGCCCAATATGATATCCCCGAAGGAATATCAGTGAAATTTACCGGAGAGCAGGAGGAACAGGCAAAATCTACAGCTTTCTTGATGAACGCCTTGTTTATAGCGATTTCAGTGATATTTCTGATCATAGTGGC
>NZ_CDSBKL010000266.1:0-5878 GCF_977115555.1 Aquiflexum sp. | reverse complement strand
GTTTCATTCCAAACGAGCAAAATCCTTCTACACTAAATCCAGCACGAGGATTTGTATCTTCTGCCAATCAGCATTCAGTGGATCCTTCTTATCCCTATTACATTTTTGATAACAGTTTTGAACATTATCGAAACAGAAGGTTAAATAATCGTCTCCGGGAAATGAATGAGATTACGACAAAAGATATGATGGCTCTTCAATTCGATAATTTCAACTTACACGCATCAGAGGCGCTTCCTGTGATGTTAAACTTGCTTGATTCCATCGATACCAGCCAAATGGATGAATCGGGGATAAAGTACCTGGCCCAACTAAGGGCTTGGAATTTCAATTACTACCCAAACCAAGAAGAACCTACTCTGTATCAGATTTGGTGGGAAAGACTTTATCACGGAATATGGTCAAAGTGGAAATCAAAGGAAAAGCCAGTCGTTCTGCCTAATAAATACCAAACAACAAAATTATTAAAGGATGAACCGGAAAGTGATCTTTTTGACAATCCTGAAACAGTAGAAAAGGAAATTGCCAAATCTTTAGTCAGAGCTTCGTTCTTTGAAATGGTAGAGAAAATCAAAGAAATTGAAACGGCTGACAAAGATTATTCTTGGGCAAATTATAAGAAAACTTCCATTTTGCATTTAGTGCCTAATTTCAAATCCTTCAGCCATATCAATGTTTATACAGGGGGAGGCACAGGGATTTTAAATGCAACAAGTGAAAGAAATGGCGCGAGTTGGAGGATGATTGTTGAAATGGGAGATGGGGGAGAAGCTTTTGGAATTTATCCAGGCGGCCAATCAGGAAACCCTGGAAGTAAATATTATGACAACCTGTTAAAAAAGTGGGCAAACGGAGAATATGTTGATGTTTCTTTAAAGTCAGTGGATAATTTCTCAAATCCACTTTTCATTACAGTATTTAAGAATTGATTTATGAAAAAGTTTCTGATTTTATTTATTCTTGTTGCCCTTCTTGTAATGCTTGTTGGTCCTTATTTACCCTATTGGGTTTTAATGATAGGAGTTGTCCTTTTGTCTTTTGTAGTTGGGGGTACAAAGTTGACATCATTTTTAAGCTCTGGATTCTCTTTTGGCCTGACTTGGATGGCGCTTGCTTTGTTTATTTCAATTAAAACCGATTCTGAACTTCCAAAAAGAATGGCTGAGCTGATGGGGTTGGAAAATGACAACCTGCTTTTATTTGGTACTGCATTTTTGGGATTTATCATTGGATCATTTAGCGGATTGACTGGCGCTATGTTAAGGAGGTTGTTCGAAATAAAAGATTGATTTATAATGAATTTGAGATATTTTGTTTTTCAAAAGCACTAGATTATTTGCGTTTTCAATCTTTCTTTTTCCAATTTACAATATGTTAGTCAAAAAAACTGAAAACATTTTGCTTTGTCTGCCAATACGAGTACTTTTGTTGCTCGGTTTGTGCATGTCACTTTTATGCTTGAATATTTAATTACGTCAAAGACCCGTTTAAAACTTTTAGTGAAGTTTTTCAGCAATGCCGAAAACCAAGGACATTTGCGTGGTCTAGCAGACGAGTTTGGAGAGTCAACCAATTCTATTAGAAAAGAGCTGAATCATTTATCCGAAGCCGGATTTTTGGTAAAAGTAGCTGATAAAAACAAAATTGAATACCAAGCCAATCCCAATCATCCATTGTTTTCCAACTTACAAGATATCATCCGAAATTACCTCGGGTTTGACCGGCTATTGGAGGCAGTATTGGAGAGAATGGGGGAAGTAGATGAAGTGATATTGACGGGTGATTATGCCCAAGGTATTGATTCAGGAACAATTGAGGTGGTTATAAAGGGAGAGTTTTTAAACGAAAGTTACCTTGATCACCTCACCGGAAGGATTGAGGAAATAATAGATAGAAAAGTAAAATTCAAAGTCAATACTGAGATTGATTCAAAAGATTGTCTCACCCTGTTTAAAAAATAGATTCTCGATTTAAAAAGAATTGAGGATAGTTTAAAAATTCTGAATAAGCACAATCAAAATGTGACTGAAAGGGCGAAGCTGTATGAGGTGCAGGAAGTAAAGTGCTATTTGTTTAATTATTTGAAGAGTTTGCCTTATTTTTCACACTTATAACCAAAATAAAATTTCACATTCTTCAATCATTGGGATAAACAATCCTCTTGTCCAAATCAAAGAGGTTAATATTTTCAAAATGAATAATAAAATTTACAATCAACTTTCGGTAATCAAATTCCTTTTTGTAGGATTGTTATTTGTTGTTATGGCTACATCCTCCTATGGCCAATCTATGTCAGATATACAAAACATTAAAGTTGATGATCTTTCAGATGCGCAATTGGAGCAGCTAATAAAAAGGGCTGAATCCTCGGGAATGACAGAACAGCAGTTGGAAGCAATGGCACGGGAAAGAGGGATGCCTGCAACTGAAGTAGCAAAATTGAGGCAAAGAATCAATCAGATAAGGAATAAAAGAAATGATACACAAAGTTCTGTTCCGCAGAATAATTCGGGGAGAGAATGGAATCAACCTGAAGTATTGATGCAAGAAAAAGAAATTCCAATGACTGAGCAAGAGAAGAAAATCTTTGGCTTTTCTCTGTTTAGAAACAATAACCTCACATTCACACCAAATTTAAATATTCCTACGCCACAGAATTATATATTGGGAGCCGGAGACCAACTTTTGATAGATATTTATGGGGCTTCCCAATACGAATATGATTTGAATATCAATAGTGAGGGTTTGATTTTTATCCCCAATGTTGGCCCTGTTAATTTGTCTGGATTGACAGTAGAGGCTGCAACATCAAGACTAACAAGAACCTTGAGTGCAATATATTCAGGATTAGGTGGTTCTGCCCCGAATACTTTTATGAAGCTAAGAATTGGGAATATCAGATCGATTCAAGTTTCAATGGTCGGAGAGGTTTTCACTCCCGGTAATTATACAATTTCCTCTTTTGCTTCTGTTTTTAATGCAATTTATGCAGCAGGTGGGATAAAGGAGAATGGATCCTTTAGAAATATAAGGGTTTACAGGAATAGTAAAATGGTGGCAGAATTGGACATCTATGATTTTTTGGTAAATGGAAATCAATCTTCAAATATAAGACTAGAGGACAATGATGTGATTTTAATTCCCCCCGTTGAGAAAAGAGTAGATATCAGTGGACCTGTAAGAAGGCCGGGGTTATTTGAAATGAAAAGCGATGAAAATCTGGAAGATCTCATCAAGTTTGCAGGTGGATTTTCTGATAAGGCCTATTCCAATGTAGCTACGGTTTTCCGGACAACTGAAAAAGAGTTCAAAGTTGAAAACATTGAAAGTGGCAATTTTGAAAATTTCGTTCCCAAAAGTGGGGACAGTTTTGTATTTGGGGAGCTTTTGAACAGGTATGAAAATAGGATACAGGTATCAGGTGCTTTAATGAGGCCAGGGACTTTTGCCTTGGAAGAAGGTATGGGGGTCAGCGATTTGATACAAAAAGCAGGTGGTCTGCGTGATGATGCCTTCATGAATAGAGCGGCTCTATATAGGACAGGGAATGATTTTTCTTTGGAAATGGTAACCGTGAACATTAGTGAAATTGTAAACGGTAATGAAGAAGACATTACTTTACAAAGAGAAGATATCTTGTATATTCCAAGCATTTATGACCTCAGGGAAGAATTTTATGTAATTATCAGTGGAGAGGTAAATAGACCGGGAACATTTGCATTTGCAGAAAACATGAGTGTTTCGGATTTGGTTTTTAGAGCAGGCGGTTTTAAGGAATCAGCAACGTCTTCCCAAATTGAAATTGCAAGAAGGGTTAAGGATGATATTTCAGGTAAGTTGGCTGAAATCATTCATATTAATATTGATAAGGAATTGAGGATTTTAGATGATGATTCAAATTTCACTTTGACTCCTTTTGACCATGTAATCGTCCGGAGAAATTCAGGATTTCAAAGAAGCCGTTTTGTTAGCGTAGAAGGAGAAGTTTATTACCCGGGTGAGTATGCGATTGCCCATGCTAATGAAAGAATTTCTGATTTATTGAAGAGGGCAGGAGGATTAAATCAGTTTGCCTATCCAAAAGGTGCAACCTTGATAAGGAGAAATGAGTTTTTCGAGGGACCCAGCGAGAATGAAATTAAATCAACAAATCTCTTAGGAGTAAAGAGGAATCTTCAAAGAATCAAAAGGGATACTACTGAGGCCGAGAAAATTTTATTGAATAGAATTGACCAAAAAATTGAAGAAAAAGGTGGGGGTCTATCCAGTAAACAAGGAGGGTTGTTGATTGATGAATTTAGAAAAGAAACTATTGAGGGCTTAGTTTCGCAGAGTGACTCTCTTGACTTTAGTATTGTCACAACTCAGGCTATGATAGGGATTAGCCTTTCAGAAATCATCCAAAATCCCGGAAGTGAATTTGACTTGATTTTACAAGAGGGGGATATTTTGAGTATTCCTAAACAATTACAGACAGTTAGGATGCGTGGAGAGGTTTTATTTCCAACAACTGCCCGATACAATGAGAATTTTGGGTTTAAATCATATATTTCGAGAGCAGGAGGTTTTACTGAAAAATCCAAAAAAAAGAAGTCTTATGTTGTGTATGCAAATGGTGACGTAAGGAGAACTTCTAACATTTTATTTTTTAAGTTTTACCCAAATATAGAACCTGGTTCTGAAATAATTATTCCAACCAAAAAGGAAAAGGAAGCAATGCCTTTGCAAGCCTGGTTAGCTATTTCAACAACATTAACAACCTTGGTTCTATTGTGGAATAATTTAAGTCGGTAATTTTAGATACCATCTAAAAATAATCTAGAAATAGTTTAATGGAACAATCAAAAGTTAACCCTACAATTCAAACAGATGAAATTGACTTGCTTGAGCTTGCCAAAACATCTTGGCTTAATCGAAAAATTATTGGGTCAATAACTTTTCTTTTCATTATTTTAGGAGTTTTGACAGCACTATTATTAGAGAAAGAATATACAGCAGGTTCGACATTTGTTCCTCAGACTTCAGAACCAAGTAAAGTAGGTGGTAGCCTTGGGGGCTTAGCTTCTTTAGCAGGGATTAACTTAGGAGCAATGGGTGGAGGAAGTGAAATTCCGCCAACATTGTACCCGAAAATTGTGTCATCAGTTAATTTCAAAAAAAATTTATTAGATGCAAAAATAAATCCAATTGGTTTAAACTATTCAATTTCATATAAAGATTATTATGATAGCCTACATAAAATAGCTTTCTTTCCTTTAGTATTCAAGTATACAATTGGTTTACCTTTTGAACTGATTAAATCCTTGAAATCTAACCCTGAAGGCATTGAAAATGAAATTGATATAGTTACAATTTCGAATGATGAATTTGAACATTTTAAAAGGTTAGAAAAGCAAATTTCAATACAGTACAACGAGAAAGAGGGGTTTGTTTCTTTAAGTTTTATTATGCCTGAACCTCTAATTTCAGCTCAAATGGCCAAATTTGCGGAGGAATTGCTTCAAAAGGAGGTTATAGAGTACAAAATTCAAAATGCTAGAGAGCAGTTGAAATTTACCCAAGAAAGGTTTGAGGAGAAGAGAATTGAATTTGAATCAGTTCAAAGGAAATTAGCCAATTTTAGGGATAAAAACCAAAACTTATCTTCCGCTTTGGTGTTAAATCAGTTAGAAAAATTGGAAAGTGAATATAATTTTGCATTCAATATTTATACAGAGTTAGCAAAACAATTAGAACAGGCAAAATTACAGGTAAGTCAAGATACTCCTATATTTTCTGTAATTCAGCCCGTTTCGGTTCCAATTGAAAAATCTGCCCCCAAAAGACCCTTTATAGTATTGATTTTCGCTTTCATTGGACTGATTTTGTCTTTGGGTTT
>NZ_CDSBKL010000265.1:0-5900 GCF_977115555.1 Aquiflexum sp. | reverse complement strand
ATTTAAAGCCAAAAGAGAAGAAAACAACAAGGCAGTAACCAAGAAATTGGTAGAAGACCTTGAAAAAATCGCTATGAATTAATTCAAACCAAAAAAAAAAGGCTTTCATTTGAAAGCCTTTTTTATTTATGATACTTTTTGATGATGCTTATTCAGCAACCACTACAAATTTAACTTGACTTTTTACTTCTCTGTGAAGGTCAACCTCAGCTTCAAATTCTCCTGCACCTTGTACCGGCACGTTTATAGAGATTTTCTTTCTGTCAATATCAATGCCCTGGGTAGCCAAAGCATCAGAAATCTGAAGTGTAGTTACTTTTCCGAAAATTTTGCCTGATTCACCTATTTTTGCTTTGATTTCCAAAGTCATTTCAGCAAGTTTCGCAGCCAACTCTTCAGCAGCAGTTTTGATTTTTTCAGCTTTGTGAGCTGCCTGCTTTACATTTTCAGCAAGAATTTTTTTGTTGGATCCTGTAGCCAAAACCGCAAATCCCTGAGGAATGAGGTAATTTCTACCATAACCTGGCTTTACTTCAACCATGTCATTTTTGTATCCAAGTCCTTTTATGTCTGTTTTAAGAATAACTTCCATTGTAATACTGTTTAAAGATAAATGAACAAAGATGTACTATTTCAATCCGTCAGTTACAAAAGGCATCAATGCCAAGTGTCTTGCCTTTTTGATGGCATTGGACACTTTTCTCTGAAACTTGGCTGAATTTCCTGTCAATCTTCTTGGAAGGATCTTTCCCTGCTCATTGACAAACTTCAAAAGGAAGTTAGGGTCTTTGTAATCGATATACTTGATACCGCTTTTTTTGAAACGACAGTATTTTTTTCTGTTATCGTTTCTGTTGATTGGTTCGTTTTTGAGTGTCATGCTGCAGGCTCCTCCTTAGCTTCAGTTTTTTTGTTAAATTCACCTTTTCTTCTTTTGTCTCCATAAGCAATTCCATGCTTGTCAAGAACGGTTGTAAGGAATCGAAGAATTTTCTCGTCTCTTCTGATTTCAATTTCCATTTTCTTGATCACAGTCGGATCGGCTTTGAACTCGATTAAAATGTAGAAACCGGTGCTTTTTTTCTGAATAGGATAGGCCAATTTTTTTAGACCCCAATTCTCAACATTAATGATTTCTGCTCCCTCAGTCTTTAACAAGTTTACGAACTTGTCTACGGTATCCTTCATCTGAACTTCAGACAAAACGGGAGTAAGTATGAATACCGTTTCATAATTTTTTTGGAACATGATTTTATTTATTTAAGCTTGTTTTTGATAAACAGACCGCAAAAGTAGTTGTTTGTCCTGTTTATTCCAAATATAAGCCAGAAATTACCGTATTATTTCACTTCAAAGGTCTTGCTTCCAATCTGATATCCATCAGAATAAATTCTTACTTCATACACACCGGGATTGTATTTGGTACCTTTTTCATAGAAGTAAGTCAAAGTCTGCTTGGAATTGTCGAAGATGATGTCCTGGTGTACGGTATAGAATTCTTCCCTGCCATCAATGGAAAATGTACCTGAACCCTTTGCCACATCAAAAATCGGTTGGTTGTTGGGTGCCATGATTTGTACATATATATCCCGAGCACCTTTTTCGGCTACTTTATTGTCAGCTAGGTTGAAAGTGACCCGTAGTTTTTCCAATTGCCTGTTTTTGAAACCGTCTTCTCTTTCCTTGCCCCTGGCATTGACCGCGGCGATGCTGATATTTTCTGCTCTTAATTTGGCTGCGATATCGACTTTCTCTTGAAGTTCCTTTTGCTTTACATTCAGTTGGGCGACTTCTTCCTTAATCTGTGCCTGGGTAGTTTTTAAGTCGGTATTTTCTGAAAAAAGCTGCTCATTGACTTCCCTCAGCCTAATGATTTCCTGGTCTTTTTCTTCAATGGTTTTGGAGAAAGCAACAATTCTTTTGTTGAGAGCGGCGATTTCATCAGATGACCTTTTTCTGTCAAGGCTCCTTTCGCGGGTCAATTGTTCTTTGATTTCTTCCAAGGCGGCAATATCTCCTCCCAGTTTTGAAATTTCCTGAATCCTTAGGTCGAGCTGGTAATTCATGGAATCAATCCTTCTGTTAAGCTCGTTGTTTTCTTCGGATAGGATCAGTATTTCTTCTGATTTCCTGGTTTTGTCAAGGTGGTCAGTGTAAAGCTTAATGCCACTGGCAACAATTAAAATCAATAGGACAATGATCAGAATGTTTTTTCCATTGTCACTTTTAGTGTTTTTTTGCGGAGTAGTTTCCATAGATGAGTAAATTGTAGAAATATTAAATTTAATGAATTTTATGTCAAATATCCTTGGGGAAGATTATTGGACTTTGAGATATCAACACAATTCCATTGGTTGGGATGTAGGTGAAGTTACAAAACCAATAAAGCAATATTTAGACCAAATTGATAATAATTGGTTAAAAATACTTGTTCCTGGCGCCGGAAATGGATACGAAGCCCATTACGCCCTAAAAAAGGGCTTTTTGAACACTAATATTTTAGATATTTCATCTTATCCTTTGCAGAATTTTCAACTAACGCATAATGGTTTTCCTAAAAACCAAATCCACCACATTGATTTTTTTGACCATTCGGACCAATACGACCTGATTATTGAACAGACTTTTTTTTGTGCTTTGCAGCCGGAGTTTCGTCCAAAGTATGTCAAGAAGATGAATGAACTACTTAAACCCGGGGGGAAATTGGTAGGGCTATTGTTTAACCGTCAATTTGATAAGGCCGGTCCTCCGTTTGGTGGAGAGTTGAAAGAGTATCAAAAGTTGTTTGAAAATGATTTTAACATTCTCAAAATGGAGGAATGCTATAATTCCATAACGCCAAGGCAGGGGCAGGAGCTGTTTTTTATTTTGCAGAAAAAATCAAAAGTGTAACGTGTAATTTGATTTGGTGAGGGATTTGTCAAAAAACAAGATGCCACATTCATAAAAATCCAGGCTGATAATTACTTCGGGATGAGATTTGATTTTTTCCCAGGCTTGGTTCATTTCTTTGGACCAATGGATATCTGCTATTGCTATGATGCTCGATTTTTTGATTTTTGGTAACAAAAGTTCGAAATAATCGATCGTAGCCTGGTATGTATGGTTGGCATCCAAAAGGGCAAAATCTACCTGATGGTTTTTTTCCAATACGTATGGTAAAGCGTCTTTCAAATTTCCCAAAATATAATGTACGTTTTGAGGTTTTGGGAATTCCTGGGACTTTTTCCAAAGTGCGGAAGCTCCTTCAAAAGTAAATAATGTGCCTTTGGTGACTTTGGCAAGGTATCGGGTATTGAGTCCGACACAGGTTCCTAATTCATACACCTGCATTGCAGGTGTTTTGGCACAAAAAAACTGGTAAAGCTGGGAATACTTTCGAGGACTGGTGCTGTATCTCGTGACAGAAGAGATTTTTCTTGAGGATTTTTTTAATTTCTTTGAGCCCGCTCCATAATCTTCTATTTCACAGATTTCTTTACTAGCTAAAAGGGTTTTTCTGATTTCCTCAATGTCGAGGTCTTTGTCTTTGGATTGCTGGACATGACCGAGGAGGCCATTATATATTTCAAAAACAAAAGGTGATTGGATGGCATATTGGTCTTCTTTGACCAACCAATACTTTAAATAAGATAGGAAAGGAAATACCCGGCGGTTCAAGTTTAATTGTCGAAGATATCAGCAATCAACTGAAATTCAGGTATTTTTACTTCAAGGACTTTACCGTCAAATAGCTTTTCCATAAAAAATGACCCTCTCATTTTACCCAAACCTGATTTCAGGTTACATCCGGATACATATTCATGCAGGTTTCCGGGTTCAAGTATAGGCTGTTGTCCCACGACTCCGTCACCTTCTACGGTTTTGGTAGCATCTCCGGCATCAAAAATCTCCCATTTCCTTCTCATTAGCTGTATGGTATGGGGGCTATTGTTTTCAATATTCACTTTGTATGTAAATACATAATGATGCTGGTGAGGACTTGAAAATTCTGCTTGATAGGTGACTTCTACAGTGACTTTAATTCCTTGGGTAACAGCTATAACCATTTCTTTTTTATTATTGGGATTTAAAAATTCGAAAACTTTGTCTTAATTCCAAATTATCTTTTCAATTCGATCAAAAAATGGATGTAAAAATTGAAGAAGGATGGAAAAATCTTCTTAAAGAGGAATTTTCCAAACCATATTTCGAAAATCTTGCAAGTTTCATCAAATCAGAATACCAACACCAAATGGTTTATCCTAAAGGTAAAGAGATTTTCAATGCCTTTACGCATTGCCCTATGGAGAATTTGAAAGTGGTGATCTTGGGGCAGGATCCTTACCATGGACCTGGTCAGGCACATGGTCTTTCATTTTCGGTCCGGGAAGGAATTCCTTTCCCTCCAAGCCTTCTCAATATCTTCAAGGAAATCAACCGTGATTTGGGTTATTCCATGCCTCCAAATGGAGACCTGACCCGTTGGGCTGATCAGGGTGTTTTGCTTTTGAATGCCACGCTGACTGTCCGTGCACATCAGGCCGGGTCACATCAAAACAAAGGGTGGGAACTGTTTACTGATGCTGTGATCCGTAAAATTGCAGATTCTAAAGAGAATGTCGTCTTTATGCTATGGGGCGCCTATGCACAAAAGAAGGCGGCATTTATCCACGAAGACAGGCATCTCAAACTTCATGCACCCCATCCAAGCCCACTTTCAGCCCATAGGGGTTTCTTGGGTTGTGGGCACTTTTCCAAAGCCAATGTTTACCTTAAAGAAAAAGGGCAGGGGGAGATCCATTGGTAACAGTCCACGGTCGACTGTGGACCGTGAACACATTCAGAAATATTACAATTTTACAATCCTTTTTACCAAACGCCCCTTACCTTCATCTCGAGGGTATAGACTTTGTCCATGGCGGTAATGAATAAAGTTTTGCGTTCGGTTCCTCCAAATACCACATTGGCGGTCCATCCTTCTTTCATAGGGATATAGGCAATCTGTTCGCCTTTTGGATTAAAAACAGTGACTCCCTTGCCGGTGAGGTAGACATTACCTTTGTTATCGATGGTCATGCCGTCCGAACCCATTTCACAAAACAACCTTCTGTTTTTTAGATAACCGTCTTCTTCGACATCATATACATAAGTTTTGTTGTCACCTATATCAGCAACGTAAAGTTTTTTACCGTCAGGTGTTCCGACTAGGCCATTTGGTTTGACAAGTTTTTCGTCCACCCTGAAGAACTGGATCTTGTCTGGTGCCAAATAATAAAGATGTTCACCATCCTGTTCCATTTCTTGACTTCTTCCTGTCCACCAAGGTCTTTTGTATAAAGGGTCGGTGAGGTACATGCCTCCGTTGGGAGCAATCCAGACATCATTTGGTCCATTCAATTTTTTGCCTTTATAGTTTTCTATCAGGACTTTTGCATTTCCTTTATCATCGATGGCTATGAGTTGGTTTTCCAGATCTGCACACGAAATCAAAACATCATTCCGGTCAAAATACATTCCGTTTGACCTTTTGGTGCCTTCTTGGAAGAGCGTCACTTCATTCCTGGTGGCTGACCATTTGAAAATTTTATCGTTAGGCTGATCTGTAAAATAGACATCTCCGTTACGGTGCACCGCAGGGCCTTCCGTAAAAGTGTATCCTTCACCGACTTTTACAGGTACAGCATTTTTAGCGACGACTGAGCCTCTGTCCAGTTCTTGGGACTGGGCATGGAAAGCAAAAATGACAGCAAGAATAGTGATGAAGAAGTGTTTTTTTGAGGTTATCATAGGTTGTTTTATTGGGTAAG
Organism: Aquiflexum sp.; assembly: GCF_977115555.1. Taxonomy (NCBI): domain Bacteria; kingdom Pseudomonadati; phylum Bacteroidota; class Cytophagia; order Cytophagales; family Cyclobacteriaceae; genus Aquiflexum; species Aquiflexum sp. The sequence goes on along the minus strand of NZ_CDSBKL010000265.1, from coordinate 111 downwards.
AAATTCAGTCCAAAGTGGAAAGTGATCAGAAAGCCTGAAAGATAATTGAGAAATTGTATAGTTCCTATCCTTGAGTACATGGTCACGAAAATCCACAATGCCTCCCTGTAC
>NZ_CDSBKL010000264.1:0-5916 GCF_977115555.1 Aquiflexum sp. | reverse complement strand
TGGGTCAAAAAATACCTGCTTTTTGCATTGATTTCTGCAAATGTAGGTTTGGTATTTTGGATTTTCGGATGGCAATCTTTCCATCCAAGCATAGTGCCTTTGCTCTTGGTTCTTATCCTACGTACCAATTTCTTGTATTATAATCTGGACAAATTCAGATCTGTTCCGGCAGGATAATATTTCTTTTATCAAAACTATTTCATAGCTGAAACTTGTTATCACCATTCAATTGAGATCAAATGGAATTCAAATTAGTTTCGGAGTACAAACCAACAGGCGACCAGCCTCAGGCCATCGAACTCTTGACCGAAGGTGTCAATTCCGGTGAGCAATCACAGGTTTTATTAGGCGTGACGGGCTCAGGAAAGACTTTTACTGTCGCCAATGTCATCCAACAAGTTCAAAAACCCACTTTGGTATTGAGTCATAACAAGACTTTGGCTGCCCAGCTTTACGGAGAATTCAAGCAGTTTTTTCCTGAAAATGCAGTAGAGTATTTCATATCCTATTACGATTATTACCAGCCTGAGGCTTTTATCCCAACGAGTGGAACCTATATAGAAAAAGATCTTTCTATCAATGAAGAGATAGAAAAACTCAGGTTGAGTGCGACGTCCGCCCTTCTTTCGGGAAGAAGAGATGTCATTGTAGTAGCTTCTGTTTCGTGTATTTATGGTATTGGAAACCCGGAGGAATTCGGCAAAAACGTAATCCGACTGCAGGAAGGCGATAGAATACCAAGGAATCAGCTACTTTTCAAGTTGGTAGACATTCTCTACAGCCGTGTCAATCAGGACCTCAGTCACGGCAACTTCAGGGTCAAAGGAGATACTGTCGACATTTTTGTTGCCTATGCTGATTTTGCCTACAGGATCTTTTTTTGGGGAGATGAGATCGAAGCCATACAAAGAATTGATCCGGCCACCGGTAAGAAATTATCCGATGAAAAAATCATTTCCATTTTTCCAGCAAATCTATTTGTCACCGGAAGGGATGTGATCGATACCGCTATCCATGAAATTCAGGATGATATGATGGCCCAGGTGGGCTTCTTTGAAAGAGATATGAAACTGATCGAAGCCAAACGGCTCAAGGAAAGGACAGAGTTTGATTTGGAAATGATCCGTGAATTGGGGTATTGCTCAGGAGTTGAAAATTATTCGAGGTATTTTGATAGGAGAAAACCAGGTACAAGACCTTTCTGCCTATTGGATTATTTTCCGGATGATTATTTATTGGTAGTGGATGAAAGTCATGTGACCTTGCCTCAGGTCAGGGGAATGTGGGGAGGTGACCGTTCCCGGAAAGTCAACCTCGTGGAGTATGGATTCAGGTTACCTTCAGCTTTGGACAACAGGCCTTTGAATTTCGATGAATTTGAAAGCCTCATCAACCAAGCAATATATGTCAGTGCCACTCCGGCGGATTATGAGTTGAACAAAACAGAAGGTATCGTGGTCGAGCAGATTATCCGTCCGACGGGATTATTGGACCCGATCATCGAGGTGAAACCAAGTGCCAATCAGATCGATGACCTTTTGGAAGAAATAGATGAACGCATCAAAGTTGGAGACCGGGTTTTGGTCACAACCTTGACCAAAAGAATGGCTGAAGAACTTCAGAAGTTTCTCGAAAGGGCTGGGGTGAATAGCCGGTATATTCATTCCGAGGTCAAACCTTTGGACCGGGTGGAGATATTGAGGGAGTTGCGACTTGGGGTATTTGATGTGTTGGTCGGCGTAAACTTGCTTAGGGAGGGATTGGATTTGCCTGAGGTGTCTTTGGTGGCAATTTTGGATGCGGACAAAGAGGGATTTCTGAGAAATGAAAGGAGTTTGGTTCAGACCATAGGAAGGGCGGCCAGGAACGAAAACGGTAAGGTAATCATGTATGCGGATAAGGTAACTGCCTCTATGCAACTTGCCATTGATGAGACGAAAAGAAGAAGAGGACTTCAGATTGCTTACAATGAAGAGCATGGTATCGTTCCGAAAACGATCAAAAAATCGAAGGAGAAAATCATGGGGCAAACTACCGTTGCGGATAACAAACGAAACGCCAAACTGTATGAAGAATCCATTGATTCCCCTGCTTTGGTTGCAGCAGATCCGCTAGTGCAGTATCTCAGTAAAGAAAAGCTTGAAAAACTCATCACCCAAACCCAAAAGCAAATGGAAAAGGCAGCCAAAGAACTCAACTTTATGGAAGCTGCCAGGCTGAGAGATGAATGGCAGGGCATGAAAAATAGGTTGGAGGATTTGAAAAGAGGAGTTTGAAAAGAGAACCGAGAATATTTGAACCAAGTACGATGTACTAAGTACCAAGATTGGGGAAACCTGATACCTTGACAGAGAAACCCGACAACCCGATATCGCAAAGCTAACAACCACTACAACAATTACAACCACAACAACTATTTCCTCCAACTCCGAACTTCCAACTTCCCACTTCAAAAATGACCCTCCAAGAAATCCATAGAATCGCCCAGCAAGGGGAAGGCTTGAAGGTTGAATTCAAGAAAAAGGCCGCTTTTCCTGAAAAAATCGTCAGGGAGATCATTGCTTTGGCCAATACCGAAGGAGGTTATTTGTTGATTGGGGTGGATGATGATGGTACTGTCAGTGGACAGCGTTTTATTGAGGAGGAAGTTTTTGTGATGCAAAAAGCCATTGAGAAACATATTCAGCCCAAGTTGGAGTACCAAGTGGAAATCAACAAGCTCACCCCAAAAAAGGGAATAGCGGTTTTTTCCATTCCAAAATCGCCTGAGCGCCCCCATTTTTTGATGGAGGAAAATAGGAGAAAGGCCTTTGTCAGGGTCAAAGACCGCAGTATTCAGGCAAGCAAGGAAATGTGGGAGATACTGAAAAGAGGGAAAAACCCAAAAGATATGGTTTTCACTTATGGTGAAAAAGAGAATATCCTGATGAAATCCCTTGGAGAAAACGGGAAAATCACATTGAAAGAATTTCAGTTTTTGGCAAGATTGCCTAGATTTTTGGCCTCAAAAACATTGGTCAGGCTTGTTTTGGCAAATGTTATCAACATTGTACCCCAAGAAAAAGAGGACTTTTTTACCATTAAAGAATCATAAAGGCAATTCGGTCCCAAACCGTTGATTAAATCCTGCTATCCCCTGCAATCCACCCGTATGTATAGCCAAAATGTGAGATCCTTTTTCGAAATTATCATTTGCTATAAGATCGAAAATCCCAAACATCATTTTTCCGGTATAGATCGGATCCAAAGGAATTAGTGTTTGTGAATAAAACCAATGGATGAATTCAATAAGCTCAGGTTTGAATTTGCCATAGCCCCCAAAATGGTAATTATCAAAAATCCGGTATTTACCCTTTGGGGAGATTTGGTATAGGTCAAGAAGTGATTGCAGTTCTTGCTGAATAAACTCCCCTTTCAAAGAAGAGAATCCAAACAAATGCTGTTTGGATTCGATCCTGTCGGCCAAGCCTGCAAAAGTACCGCCTGTTCCTATAGAACAGCCAATATGGGTATAACCTTGATCCTCGGCAGTTAGGATTTCCTTTGTTCCCCGTATGGCTAAAGTATTGGTTCCTCCCTCTGGAATCAGATAAAAGTCTCCGAATTTTTCTTTTAGCCCGTGAATAAAGAAATCTTCTGTCTTTTTCCTGTAATCCTCCCGGCTGACGTATTCCATGTACATTCCTTCAGATTTTGCAAAGGAAAGGGTTGGGTTCAAAGGAAAGGTTTCCTCTCCCCTTATGATTCCAATGGACTTGAATCCCTCTTTTTTTGCTGCAGCTGCCGTGGCATGGATATGATTGGAAAATGCTCCTCCAAAAGTGAGCAAGGTATCAAGTCCCTCCTTTTTGGCTTCCTCCAAGTTATATTTCAACTTAAAGAATTTGTTACCGGACACCAAGTCATGTACCTGATCCAATCGCCTGATTGCAAGTCTGATTCCCTTCTCTTTCAAAAGAGGAATACGGATTTCTTGGGTCGGTATGGGATATGACAAAAACAGTTCTTTCTCCAATATTTCTGCAAATAACCAAATCTTCACCAAATGCCCTTATTTTTGTATCATGGCAGACATGATGGATCAGGATAATTTTGATGAGGAAGAGTTGGATGTGGAGCTCTTTGAGCACTTTAGTTTTACTATCGACAAAGGACAGGCACCTACAAGGGTGGATAAATTCTTGACCGACCGCCTGGCAAATGCCACCAGAAACAGAGTTCAGAATGCTATTGATGCAGGTTTTGTTCAGATCAATGGCAATTCAACCAAAGCGAATTATAAGGTCAAGCCTTTGGATGAGATCAAAGTCTTTTTGGAAAAGCCGCCAAGAGATACTGAGGTCATCCCTGAAAACATTCCTTTGGATATTGTCTTTGAAGATGAATACCTCATGATTGTCAATAAACCTCCCGGGATGGTGGTCCATCCTGCCCACGGCAATTGGACGGGAACTTTAGTAAATGCATTGGTTTACCATTTCAATCAGCTACCAACCATGCCCGGTAATTCAGGAAGACCGGGATTGGTGCACCGCATTGACAAAGATACTTCGGGATTGCTCGTAATTGCCAAATCCGAGACCACGATGACGGACTTGGCCAAGCAGTTCTTTAACCATGATATAGATAGGACCTACCTTGCTTTGGTATGGGGAGAACCGGCCGAAGATCAAGGAACAGTCATCGCCAATGTTGGCAGAAGTGCCAAAGACAGAAAAGTGATGGATACATTTCCGGACGGTTCGCAGGGAAAACATGCCATTACACATTGGAAAGTGATCAAAAGACTGCGGTATGTGACCTTGCTGCAATGCAATCTGGAAACAGGCCGTACCCATCAAATCCGTGCGCATATGAAATACCTGGGGCATCCATTATTCAATGATGCGATGTATGGAGGAGACAAAATCCGGAAAGGGACGCAGTTTTCAAAATATAAAATGTTTATACAAAATTGCTTTGACCTCATGCCTAGACAGGCCTTGCATGCAATGTCTTTGGGGTTTCTCCATCCGGTGACGAAAAACAGGATTTACTTTGAGACCCCACTTCCGGAAGATTTTGCTGCCGTCCTTGAAAAATGGGAGAATTATGTCAAGTATGAGGAATAATTATAAGCCTGTTTTTCTTTTTTTAGGGTTAAGTTCTTGAAATTGACCTTATTTTAAACTGATTTTCTTGGAGAGAACTATTCATTTTGGTAAAAAATAAATCAATTTCTCTCGGCGATGTACAATTATGAGAGAAGATTTGTCCTCGAATAGGCAAAAAAATTATAAAAGTAGCCTTGATTTACCCGAAAATTTTATGATTCCGACTTTGGAAACCCAAAACTCATTATCAAGTATTTAAAAAAGCTCTTTCCGCAATCGATGTAGAATAAGGGTAATTCAAAAAATGACCTTAATAATAAAAATACTGTAAATTTTTAGCAAAATATTTATAATATTATTAAAGAATCAGATTACGTGTTACTTTTGTCATGTAATCAATTGGTAAAAAGTCCGGTTGAATTGTAGGATTGAAAGAGTGGTGGGGTTTCCCCGGAGGTTCGAATCCTTCTCCTACAGCTGGTTATTTTGGGTTTATTGTTAATTGACTAAAGCTGTGAGCATGTATTCACAGCTTTTTTATTTTTATAACAATCGGACTTATTTACCACAGAGTGCACCGAGTCCATGGAGTTGGAGGGAGCTTAGAGCGAGCTCGTCATTCGTAAATCGTAATTCCCAATTTTAATTGTACTTACTAAATTCCTCCTCCCACTTTTTTCTCTGTGAACTCTGAGGCCTCTGTAGTGATAATTTTTATTTACCACAGAGTGCACCGAGACCTCTGTGTTGGAGGGAGCAAAGAATCAGGCTCGCCATTCGCAAATCATAGTTCCCAATTTGAATTGTCCATACTACATTCCTA
>NZ_CDSBKL010000263.1:0-5930 GCF_977115555.1 Aquiflexum sp. | reverse complement strand
TTATTGAAAATAAATTTAAAAATTTTGCATTTCACTTTTTTTTAATTGTTTTTAAAATAAAAAGTAAGCCAAAAAAATATTTTTATTTTTTTGAAATTTAAAAAATTCCCGAGCCTTTTGAGATAAGAGAAGATAACAAAACTCATCAATTTGATAGTTGGTATTACTTTCTCTAGGTTTAATTTTTTGATTTATCCGCGCCGTTCCCTTTCGATGGATTTGACATAGAAATCTTCCACTTTTTTTCTTGCCCAATCAGTCTTTCTCAGAAATTTCAAACTTGAATTTACAGAAGGATCATGGGTGAAGCACCTGAAACTGAACCTATCACCAAGGTATTCCCAACCGTGTTTCTTTACCAAATAATCTAAAATATCTGCCAATCTTACACCGTGTAAGGGATTATTGATTTGTTTTTCAGGACTGTTCAGGTCATGTTCATTTTCCATGGAGGCAAATTTATAGATTATGGGAATCCCATACAATATAGATTACCTGTGATAAAGGTTTTTGAAATGCAGATTGTTTTTTGGAACGACGGTCAAAAGAAAATTTCCCCAAAACTCAAGACCAATATTTGTTGGGTATCGGAAAAAGTTGTTGACTCCAGATACACATTTTTATCTTTATCTACGGTCCCGATATAGATCATTTTATGTGCTGCTAACATCTTCTTAAGTTCATTCAAATCCCCCAATAAATCAGCGGGTATGTTTTTCCCCACTTCTAGTAGGTTGAATTCCGCCCCTTCTGCAAACGCAAGTTCAGTAAAAAGCCTGTCGAGATTTTTCTGAAATGATATTTGGGCAATGTATCTCGCGGCAAGTTTGTGGGAAAGCACTGTATTGCTTTTCAACACATTGGTATTGAGAAGCTGTTCGGTCACCGGATCACCTAGGATGGTGACAATTTTAGTCATGAAGTTTTTATCATTCCGGTTTTTGGATACCAACAACATCGTCAGTCTAAAACCCTGTTCATCATCAAGGTTGATGATGATATTGTCGTAATTGACCTCATGGAGACTATTGAGAAATGCCGGCATAAAATATTCTGTAGGCTCTTGAAAGACAAAATGGGATTCCTCTAAGGAAGCCAAACTAGTCACATCCATAAAATCATCAATATTTCCCAATGGCCATGCATTACCGATCACACAGATTCTTTTGCTTGCCGCTTCCCTCGGAGGAATGATTGCTTCATTTTTGACTAAAACAGGTTTGGAATCAATTGGCCTAAATTTTAGTTCCTTGATGTTTTTGGTAAGAAAAAGTAGCCAATCGGTAGATTTGGCATTCTTCCCAAAAGGGCAGAGACTCATCTCAAAACCTCCCTCACTATTGACTCCCGAAAACCCGAGCAAAGTCCCCCCTTCAAAACTGAACAACAATTGCTCAAACAAAATACCCCCAAAATCCCCTTTACCTGAAAACCTCTTGGGGTCCACAAAATGGATGGTAGACCCGTCAAAGGATAAAACCTCGAAGAAAGCTTTGTAGTAAACCACATCAACTTTAGCCCTTGCGAGTATGCTTCCGATAACATCACCAGGTGTGATAACTGCAAATAGGGCGCCTGCTCCATGTGAAGTGAGTTCCAATGCAATATCTCTGCTGTCCTGGCTGTTAGACAATTCGATAGAACACTTTACAGGATGTTTTGAACCCTGCCTTTCAGACAAATGTTGAAAAAACGCATGGTTATTTGTAAGGGTAGTGAGGATTTTGAGGTTAAAATTATCAGCAGTAAAAGTATCATCGCCCGTGTCAGGCAACAGAACAACAATTCCCAATGCATTTGTTATTGATAACCTCTCATAGGTTTGGAAGGTCAACGGGTTTCCCTGCCTTAAAAAAATATCCAAGTTTTCCCACCTTTCTTTATCCAAAATTGATCTGAAATCAGACACTATTTTGTTGCTTGAAAACAATAGTACGACGTTTTCAATAGTTCCTTTTTCCTTAGCTCTCAGATTAAACTGGTCAAGAATCAATGGTAATTTGATATTGTAATTGATAAAAACAGTATGTCCTGAACCTTTATATTTCAATGAGCCGCTTTTTATATTGTCGATCAATTTGATCAAGGCTGCAGACAAAACAGAAATGATAAATGAAAATAAAACCAAACCCAATAAAACGAGAATTAAACCGGCAGCGATAGGGACAGGTCCTTGGGTATCGGAATAATAAGAAGGATCAGCAAAGATTTTATAGGTCAGAGGTAAATCCCCCACAAAAGGAGAAAATACTATGATAATGACCGCACTTGTGATGAAAATCGCAATCAGTTGGACCCAAACTGAGGCCAAGGCAAAACGCTCAGGGGTGAGTATCCTGCGGGAATTTCTTAGAAAAAGTTTAAATCTTTCGAGTTTCGACAAGGTCAAAGTCAGGTTTAGCTTTAAATATAATAAGCCTCAGGCATTTTATCACATAAAAATGATTTCCTGTTTGTAGAGCCTAAATATAATCTGTGGGAGATTGTTCTCGCATTTGAATCTGAAAATCAATTATCAAGTAAATAACCCAATCAAATGTCTTCAAACAGAGCTATTTAGACCAAATACAAAAGCTATGCCTACCAAAATCACAAAAACAATTACCTTGATTGTTTTTAATGAAAAGGGTTCCAAATTAAGCCTTGACTTAGACCTGTCCAAAAGATGGGAAACAAACCCAGAAAGCCCTCCTGCAAAAGGAACCATAACCAAAGGAAGCATGATTTCATGATCTTGGCCGCTGTCGGGAATAACTCCAAAAAGGCAAGAAGCCATCAATATAAGCCAGGAAAGGATTACTGATTTGAAGACTTTTTGTAACATGATTGTGGTTTATGTTTTTTGGGTTAACAAACTTAATTAAATATTCCACCAATAGGTGAATTTTAGGACTACTGACCTGTCTTTTGCGAAGAATGGGGCAGGAAGGTAATTGTCTGTAAATACAAGAAATATATCTGAAGCTGGTTTGAACCTCCACTGTACCCTGGTGTTGAGGTTGATGTTGTCAATCTGCTCATTGTATTGAACAAATGCCGTAATAAAGAACTTATTGGTCAATGTCAGGTCAAATCTAGGGCCAACTAGCCAAAAGGAGGTGATTCCCCAGGGTCCAGGAAGGTGTATTTCATTATAATTGGCATTCATGGTAAGGCTGAAATAAGGCTGGAACCGATATCCCAGCTCACCACTTATATTGTATCTATTCCCCTCAGCGTAGTACCCACCCACACGTGTGGCAATAGCATAGGTGAAAATACTTTGTGGCTTGGAAGTAAATTCATTCCTCCAAGAATACCAACGGTGTTCTGTACCAGCAGCCAAGGTATCCCCGGTAGAATTGGTAGGATCAAATGGCTTGAGAAGTCTGATAAAGTCATGTGCAAACCAAGTAGTGAAAACGCTTTGTGACCTGAATCTCACCTTGTAAGAAATATAAGTTTCATTATCGGTTTGACTCATTTTGGTATCAAAAAACGATTTGGTACTCAATTCAGGTCCATGGCTGAGAATTTTCTTACTTTCAGGAAAGAACAGGTATCCTACCAATGGATTTATCTTGTAGAATCCAGTCCTTGGGACATAGCCAACCTCTGCAGTATAATTTTCAGAGACATATTCATGCTGAATATTCCAATAAAGGTTTCCACTCGTATAGCGCAGATTGGCAGCATATACCAATCCTTCCCCTGCGGTCATAGGATTGAATGATTTCAAAACGAATGCTTTCCCGGTCCAAAGGTTGTTGGAAGAGGCATAATTGAATTCCAGGCCCACATTCCGGTCATATTCTGAGGTAGAAACAGAGTCTTCAGGTAAGGGAGGAGTAAACATACCTGCTTGCCGGGTCACCACGATGGCGCTAAGGTTAGACCTTGCGAGCACTCTTCGTTGCAGGGTCAAGACCGAAAAATTCTGGGCATCCAGATTTTCCTCTTCTACCTGTCCTGTCTGCATCGTCATGGCGCCAATCCTCCAGTCTTTGTTTAATTTTCCGCTCAGCCTTGCTCCGGCTTGGATGGGTGCATTCAGTCCTATCCGCCTGGAGAAAAAAGGACGGATAGTCTCATATCCAAAGTTGGCAAAAAGGTCTCCATTTTCGAGAAAAAACTGTCTCCTTTCCGGAAAAAAGAGTTCAAACCTATCCAGGTTTGTCACTTGCTTGTCCACTTCTACTTGAGAAAAATCAGGATTGACAGTCAGGTCAAGGTTCAATGCAGAACCCAGTCCGATCTTAGCATCCATACCAAAGGAATTTCTAAACACAGGCTCCTCGCCTTCCTGACGGTTTTGCGAAAGGCCTCCCAAACCATAGGGTATCACTGAAATATTGGGACCTGCCGCAGGGGGAGGATTGTCCCACACCAGAATTCCTGTATAGGCTAGTGAAGCAGAAGGGAATTGACGGGGTACCGGAGCCCATCCTGATTTTTCGGTTGTCTTGAGGTCAAGGCGGCTGAAATTAATCCCCCATTCTTTGATGCCTGATTTGTAGCGGATTGACTTGAAGGGGATAGAAGCCTCAAAAACCCATCGGTCATCATAATTCTTTACTTTTGATTCCCACTTATTGTCCCAGCTTAAGTCGACCTTTCCACCATCATACATGATACCGTCCCACTGAGCCCCTGCCGCATTGGCACCAAAAGAAAAACCATTGATCTGATCATCAAAAGGATCCATAAAAAGCAGGAAGTTGTCATTTTTTCCAAAGCTAAAATCCCTTCTTAGAGATTCAACCATGTATGGACCTTCTAGTGCGTGGTAATTGACAACTATCAAATAAAGATTCTTGTCATCATAGGCCATTCTGACATCTGTACGCACTTCGGCAAAGCTGGTATCCATAGGGGTAATCATAAAAAAGTCTGTTGCCACCTCTGCTGAATTCCATGATTGTTCATCCAACACACCATCGATCACGATCGGATCGGTAGTTTTACGGATATTCAGCCGGTACGCATCGTTGATTTTTTGGGAAAAGGAATTTGATGCAATACCAAGACATACAAAGACCATCAGGATGGCGTTCTTCATGGGATTTTGAGGGTATTATAGCTGGCAGACACTAAAGTATCTTTCTTAAGAGGTAAGGTAATCAATTCTTCCTCTAATGCTCTTTAACATGTTAAGGATGGGTATTTATTGGTTTAAAAAAATAAAAATCTTTGTAGGGTTCCATAATAATCTTTGATAACAAAGAAAACTAAACTCAAAAAATAGAAAAAGATTTCTGCTCAAATATGGTTATAGCATTTACTATACTTGGTATATGTTACTATAAATCATTCCTGTTCACAATCATACCGTCTTTTATTGCCTTTAGATAAGTTTTTACCTTTCCATTCTCATCTACTTCACATACCCGATAGCCAGGATGTGGGGAACCCCAACTACCTCCAAAATGTCCTGACCAAAGGTATGGTTTCTTACTATGGTACATGATCCCGTCCACATCATGGTCATGACCATGGAATACAGCTTTTACATTTGGATAGTCCGCTATCAACCCCAACACTTCTTGGCAGGACACCCCATGTTTTGTCCAGTCATTTTGGGAAATATGGATACATACAAAGACATTTGACATTGGTTTAAATTCTTCGAGCTTCAATTTCATAAACTCAATATTGGCGCAAAGGTAGTCTCCTGCCTGATTGGAACTGTTGGCCAAAATGATCCCATTGTTTTCCTTTGAGACAAAGGCATAGTTTGCAGAAATCCCCCATATTTTCTCCCAATCATCCTCTGAAATCCGGTCATGATTTCCCTTTACAGGAAAATAAGGAACCTTAAGCGTATTATATACCGCTTTCACTTTTGGCATCAATGTAGGTTCATCATGTATCAAATCTCCATTGAAAACCACAAAATCCACTTCCTTCTCAGCATGGATCGCATCTATCAAATTCCTATGGGAAGTTTCAAA
>NZ_CDSBKL010000262.1:0-5962 GCF_977115555.1 Aquiflexum sp. | reverse complement strand
GCGTCTTGGATTGAAAAATCTCTCCGGGCATTAGGAGAATAGACGGAAACTCTGGTTGGTTGCAGGAATGCGGGAAATGTTGCGTCTCCAGACAGATAGCCGTTCTTTTGCTATAGGTTACACCATTTTTTCCTTTGAAATCATTGCCTAAATAATTTCCGGTATACACCTGAATGCCCGGTTCTGTGGTAGATAGTGTTAATTTTCTCCCCGATTCAGGATCATAAAGAACGGCACAATCTTCAGGTTGGTTGAGTACAAAGCAGTGATCAATTCCCTCGGCAATTTCCAGTTGTGGATGATCTCTGTGGATAGGTTCGCTGATTGGTTTTAGGTTTCTGAAGTCAAAAGGAGTTCCGCTGACGGGTGCAATTTCTCCGGTCGGCAAGCTGTTTTTGTTCATTGGAAGGTATTGATCTGCATCTACATAAAAACCGTGGCCTTCAATTGTCTTCCTGAAATCACCGGTCAGATTAAAATAAGCATGATTTGTGGGGTTGATGATGGTTTTCTGATCTGTGCTTGCTTTATAGCCAATTTCCAATCTTCCCGTTTCATCCAATGTATAAGTAACCCAAATATCAATGGTGCCCGGATAATTTTCTTCACCAGCTTTGCTTTGGTAATAAAAAGTGACTCCCACAGAGTTATTGGTTTCAAATGGTTCTGATTCCCATACTTTTTTATCCCATCCCTCCATTCCTCCATGCAGATGAATCCCGTTTAAATTGGCAGGAAGTTCATATGTTTTTCCCTCTAAATGAAACCGGTTTTCTTTTATCCTTCCGGCAATTCTACCCACTGTAGAGCCGATATAGCAATAATGTTCCAAATAATCTTTTTGTAAATACCCGTCTAAAGTATCAAAACCCAATACCACATCTTCCATTTTACCACTTCTGTCGGGAATCAATAAGTGCGTCCAAGTTGCCCCATAATTCATTACTGACACCTCAATTTGATTGGGAATGCTGAGCGTAAATAGATGGATTTCATCTCCTTTGGGAGTAAATCCAAATGTTTTGGAGGTTAAGGCAGGTTGCATAGGATGATTTGGGTATAAAAAAAGCCATTTAAGGCTTTAAGGTTTTTTCTTAGATGAATTGCGGGGAACTAATGTGGTCAATAACACAAATGACTGAGGGTCGTCCGACACTATTTCTTCCAACTGATCGAGCAAATGGTTGGCTGCTAGTTGGCCCATCTCATATCCCGGCTGTGATACAGTTGTCAGGGATGGTTCTACCACTGCGGAAGTTGGGTTGTTGGTAAATCCTGCAAGGGCGATCTGCTCAGGTATTTTGATTCCTTTTTCCTTCAATACAATCATGACGTCCACCGCCACAGGATCAATCATTGCAAATATTGAATCCGGCAAGTCACCGCTATCGAGCATTTCCAAGGTAACTTTGCGATTCATCTCCGGAGTAAGGTCGGTTACATAAACTTTGCTTTCTTTTTCAGAAATTCCATATTCTGCCAAAGCCTCTAGATATCCTTCTTTTCTTTTCTTACTGATATAAAGATCTTCCGGTCCTGAGAAATAGGCTATTTTTCTACATCCTTGTTCCAATAAATGCTTGACTACCAAATAAGCGCCATGGGCATCATCCACGGTTATTTTGGAAACCGGTATTTCTTCGGTCACCCTGTCAAACATGATAAATGGAATCCCCCTGTCATAAAGGTCCTGAAGGTGTTCATATGTTTTGGTTTCTCTGCTCAAGGAAATCAGCAATCCATCAACCTGTGAGGAAACCAAGGTTCTGATGTTGGCCTTTTCTTGGTCGAAAGACTCGTTGGATTGGCAGATCATGATGTTGTAGCCACGCTTATAAGCAGTGTCCTGTATCCCGCTGATATTGCTGGAGAAAAAATGGGAAGTCAATTCAGGAACAATTACCCCCAAAACCTTACTTCGGCTGATCCTGAGGCTTTGTGCCAAAAGGTTGTATTGGTAATTCATACTTTTGGCCATTTCCACGATCCGTTTTTTGGTATCGGGATGAAGCTCGGGAGAGTCTTTCATCGCCCTGGAAACAGTAGAGACCGACACGCCAAGTTTTTTGGCTATCTCTTTCATTGTAACCTGATGGCCTTTTTTCATGATTTGTAGGTGGTTTGTTGGATTTTTATTCTTGGTATACAGTGAATAATACTGTTTGGCCGACTGCCTTGAGTGTTCTTCTGTCGATTATTTCCATATTGTCCTTATGGGTATGGTGGTAATGGCCAAATCCTGCTCTTGGAGAAAACTCAATAATATCTATCATCGGAATTCCCGCATCCCTGTTAACAAAAACATGGTCATCAATGATTTCAGGAGCATTTTCCAAAATAAAGAAGTCTGAATATCCCAATTCTATCCCAAAATTCCACACTTTATTGACAATGTTTTTGGCATAGCGCATGGAGTTACCCTCTTTGTAAAACCTTGCTCCTTTGGCACCAACAAGGTCTACCAAAATCCCGTAGTAAGCTGAATAGCCTTTTTCATGCGGATTTTTGGACCAATGTTGAGAACCTAGACACCACCATATCTGAGCATTGTTAGAGATTGAGGTATGCTCCGGTTCGCCATCATCTTCCCCGTCAAAAAGGATAAAATCAATCCCTATTTCAGGTTTTTGCTCTGAAAGACTGATGATCCGGGCGATCTCAAGTAAAACCCCAACACCCGATCCGCCATCATTTGCGCCATCTATTGGCTGGTCAATGCGTTCGGTGTCTTTGTCCGCAATTCTTCTTGTATCCCAATGGGCAGCCAACAATACCCTTTTTTTGGCAGAAGGGTTGTAGGAAGCGATTATATTGGTCAGGTTCCAAACTTTATCATCATAGGTCTTAGCTGTGAATTCCTGTGTCTGAACTTCTAAACCAAAACTTTCAAACTTCTCAACAAACCATTCTTTGGCTTTTCTGTGTGGCTCGGTATTGGGGACCCTTGGACCAAAATCAACTTGTTTTTGGATATAAGCGTAAGCAGAGTCGGCTACAAAATCAGGAACAGGTTTGTATACAATAGGCACTTGAATTGTGTCTGTTGTTTTGTCTCCGCCACAAGACCAAAGGAAAAGGAGCGCAAAAATAAATAGTCCCCAATTACTCTTCATATGCCCAGTCGATTTTGTCTTTCATGTCCTTAACCACTATTCCCAAGTCTTTCAACCCATTCCGGATCTCATCCACTTTATCATAGTTGCGGGCTGTTTTTGATTCGGAATAAAGTTTTAATAGAACATCCAAAAGGCCTTGTTGGTTGTTGGCTACCTCTTCTTTTAGACCCAATATTTTTTCAACAAAAATCACATAGGTCTGGATCATTTGGTCAAAAACATCCTTTCCAAATACGGCTGCATTCAACTGACCTGTATAGATAGAATTGATTTTTTTCAACAAATTGAAAATATGACCAATCGCCTGCGCTGTATTGAAGTCATCTTCCATGGCACGGTAGGCATTGCTGATGCTGCTTTCTACTTGCTTGATCTGATCTGCATCCAATGCTGTTGTTTCTTCGGCTACAAATTCAAGTTTCTTTGCAATCCGTAAGCCATTGATGATTTTCTTATAGCCTTTCTGAGCAGCTTTCAGCGCTTCATTGGAGAAGTCCAAAGTAGAGCGGTAATGTGCCGTCAAAATGAAATACCGGATCGTCATCGGACTGTAGGCCTGCTCAAGAAGTTTGTGATCACCCTTAAACAGCTCCTGAAGGGTAATGAAATTACCCAATGATTTGCCCATCTTCTGCCCGTTGATGGTGATCATGTTGTTGTGCATCCAATACTTAGCAGGGTCCTGATGGTTGCAGGCGTTTCCTTGTGCAATCTCGCATTCGTGATGCGGAAACATCAAATCCATTCCGCCGCCGTGGATGTCAAACTGTTTTCCGAGGTACTTCGAACTCATGGCAGTACACTCGAGGTGCCAACCAGGGAAGCCCGTGCCCCAAGGGGATTCCCATTTCATCAGGTGCTCGGGAGAAGCATTTTTCCACAATGCAAAATCAACAGAATTTCTTTTCTCTCCCTGTCCATCCAAATCACGGCTTCCGCTGATCAGTTCATCCAAAACCCGGCCTGAAAGCTTGCCATATTCATAGGTTTCGTTGTACTTCAATACATCAAAATAAACCGATCCATTTACTTCGTAAGCCAATCCTTCCTTCAAAATATCTTCCACCAGCGCAATTTGCTCGGGGATATGACCCGTTGCTCTTGGCTCGATGCTGGGCTTCAAAGTATTGAGCGCCTCCATGTCACGGTGGTAGGTATCGGTATATTGCTGCGCCACTTCCATCGGTTCCAACTGCTCCAATTTTGCTTTTTTGGCGATCTTGTCTTCACCTTCGTCTGCATCTCCCTGCAAATGTCCCACATCCGTAATGTTGCGGACATAGCGCACCCTATAACCCAAATGGGTCAAATACCTATTCACAGTATCAAAAGTGATCGCAGGTCTCGCATGGCCAAGGTGGGCATCGCCATAAACGGTAGGGCCACAGACATACATGCCTACAAAAGGAGGGTTGATCGGTTCAAAATCTTCTTTCTTGCGGGAAAGAGTGTTGTAGATTTTTAGATTATGGGTCATAATATAAGGGTACGGAATATCAAAGAATAAAGGTATTTAAAATGAAGACGCAAAATAGAAAATAGAAATCGGGAATGAAAAGAAATGGGTTGAGATACAGGCTTAAATGACAAATTGACTACAAAACTTATGATAAATTGGCGCAAGGCTTAAATGATATGATTTTGTAATTTGATCTTTATCCCTAAAAAAAAAGAGAAAAGACCGCTTGAAACTATATTTCAGGCGGTCTCCTCTCTCGCTTCTAATTTCTCGCTTCTCGCAAATCAATGCTTAAAATGCCTCACACCTGTCATCACCATGCTCATTCCATGGGCATCGCAGAAGTCAATACTGTCTTGGTCTTTGATTGATCCTCCTGGTTGGACGACTGCTGTGATTCCTGCCTCATGGGCGATTTCCACACAGTCAGGGAAAGGGAAGAATGCATCAGAAGCCATTACAGAGCCTTTCAATTCAAAGCCAAAAGATTTCGCTTTTTCGATGGCTTGCCTCAGTGCATCTACCCTTGAGGTCTGTCCCACTCCCGAAGCAAACAATTGGTTGCTGTTGCTCAGGATGATGGTGTTGGATTTGGTATGCTTGCAGATTTTGGCTGCAAAAACCAAAGCATCCTGTTCTTCCTCAGTTGGAGTGATTTTGGTCACTACCTTGAAGTCAGCTTTGGTTTCTGTTTTCAAATCCTTATCCTGCTCGATGATGCCATTGAGCAAAGTTTTGATTTGCTTGGTGCCTTCGATCTGGATTTTCTGCCTGAGCAGAATCCTGTTTTTCTTTCCTTTGAGCAGTGCCAAAGCATCCTCGTCAAAAGAAGGTGCAATCAGCACTTCAAAGAAAAGGCTGTGCATTTCTTCCGCTGCTGCCAAGTCCACGTTTTGGTTAGTGATCAAAACTCCGCCAAAAGCGGAAGTAGTATCTGCCTCAAAGGCTTTCTTGTAAGCTTGCTGAACGGTTTTGGCTGTAGCTACCCCGCAGGCATTGGTATGTTTCAAAATGGCAAATGCCGTTTCTCCATCAAATTCAGCGATCAAAGCCACTGCTGCATCGACGTCCACCAAGTTGTTGTAGGATAATTCCTTACCGTTCAATTGGTCAAACAAGGCTTCCATGTCTCCATAGAAATGGGCTGCCTGATGTGGATTTTCTCCATACCGTAATGCTTTTGCTTTAGTTTCGGAGATTTTGAGAGCAGGGATATTTTCAGACCGGTTGAAGTAATTGAAAATATGGGTATCGTAATTAGAAGAAACCTGAAATGCCTGAGCGGCAAAATAGCGTCGGTCTTCCAAGGTTGTTGCGCCGTCTTGTTTGGCAAGTTTTTCTTCCAATTCGCCATATTGTGCTTTGGATGCGATGATGACGACATCTT
>NZ_CDSBKL010000261.1:0-5984 GCF_977115555.1 Aquiflexum sp. | reverse complement strand
AAATTGAATTTACTCCCCAAAGCTGTACGGGATCTACTAAATAAAAAGGTTTAGTTACAAAATACACCTAGCGCCTTCGCCAATATTCACCCAGAAAGGGACGCTTTCTCTAAGTTCTTTCATCTTTAATTTTTGTCGTATAAGCTAAAATCTATTGGAATAATTACTTCAGAAGAAACATTTTTACCTCCCTTTCTGGCCGGTAACCAATTAGGCATGATACCGATAAGTCGTAAGGCTTCTTCATCACATTTCTCACATAAACCTTTCTCTATTTTTGGACTTAAAATTTCACCATATTCATTAATAGTACATTTAACATATATTTTTCCCTTGTATTCAATACGTTGAAAAGGCCATTTCATATTTTCCATTACAAACTCATCAAGCTTTTCTCGCCCACCCTCAAATCTAGCCGGAACGTCTTGAGCTGAACAACTAATAACAATGAATAATAAAAATAATACTTTAATTGTCCTTTTTTTCATAATTTGTTATGGCTTCTATTTACCCCCTCTACTCTTAGTCTAAGGTCCGAGGCTTCGATTAGGTGGAATTTGCAATTCCTTCCTTAAATAATTACGAATTTGCAATTGGACTATCCTACCACACGCTCAAACGAAAGATAACAGTGGTTTTCTTCATTTACAAATTATAATTACAGGATAAATAAATCCAGTTTTTAAAAATCATAGGCAACAAAAAAAGGTGAGGTTAAAAACCCCACCTCTTTACTTTCTTCGACAGTACATGCTACTTAAATATATCCGCTTTTTAATACGCTGCAATCAATGCTGTTTCCCTCTCCTCATTTGTGACTATCTTCTTTGCGCCAATGGCGTCTTTGCGGGCTTCATTTTTCTTTTTATCTCTGCGCTCTCAGTGTGCTCTGCGGTGATTTTTTCTACTTAAACATATCCGCTTTTCTGTAAGCAGCAATCAGGGCCAACTCCCCTTCTTTTCCGGGAATGGCATTGCCATGTTCCATCCCGCAGACGCCATTGAATCCTTTGGCATCGATGTGCTTGAAGACATTCAGGTAATTGATTTCACCTGTTCCCGGTTCTTTGCGTCCCGGATTGTCCCCAATCTGGATGTAGGCGATCTCATCCCAACAGGCATCCATCATTGCGATCAGGTTGCCCTCGTTGCGCTGCATGTGGTAAGCATCATAGAGGATTTTGCAGGAAGGACTGTCGACCGCCTTGCAGATGGCGTGGGTTTGGTCCGAAAACCTCAGAAATAGCTCCGGGGTATCACTCAATGGCTCCAAAACCATCACCAAACCGCTTGGTTCCATGACCTCTGCGCCACGTTTCAGCGCTTCGATCACATGGGAAGTTTGGATTCCCATCGGAAGTTTTCTTTCAAAAAAGCCGGGGACAACCGTCGCCCATTTGGCATTGACCCGCTTTGAAGCCTCCACGGATTTTTTGCATGTGGCTACAAAGTTGTCTATAAACTCCTGTTTGCCTGATGCAAGCGATATTTTCCAATTGTCTCCGCCGTCCACGACAAAGACACCCATGCGCATGTTGAGCCTCTCGAGGGTTTTGCCGATGAGATTTTGGTCTTCTACAGGACGTCCAAGCAGTCCATTGTCTTCCAAAGACCGGAATCCCTGATCGGCCATAAATTCCAATTGGGATACAAGTCCGTCTCCGGCGTGGGCTTTGAACATCCCAAAGTGGGGAGCATAATCCAGGTTAAATGGCTTTCCGGCTGCATTGCTTTTTGCAAAGGAGGAAAGGCTTGTGCCACCTGCTAGAGCTGCTACAGCGGAACCCAAACCCATATTTCTAACAAAACTTCTCCTTTTCATATCAGATTACTTTTGTTTTTCCAGGAATAGCAAAAGGGTAATAGCCGTCCGCATTTGGCAGGACCTTCGGCATCGCATCCCAAGCCAAGGTATCAGGCATCAGACTGATTTCGGAATTTAGCGCTTCATCCCAAGTGACTACTTTGCCCGAATAAGTTGCGTTCCTTCCCAAAATAGCTGTCATGGTACTTTTTGCGCCATTTTCTGCATCCGCAAATTTGTATTCACCTTTAACTATGGCGGCAAATAGTTCATCATGCTCCACTTGATATGGGTTGGGATTATTCTCCCTATTGTGGGAATAAATCGAATTTCCTTTGTAATCAGTAATATCCCCGTGGTTTCCTGCACTCAGGTAAACCTTCCCTTTTGTGCCTTGGAAAGATTCGTCAACTCTATTGGCGGCACCAGGAAAATGTCGGCATTCACTGAAGATAACCGTTCCGTCGGCGTAGGTAAATGTGATGCTATGATGGTCAAAAATTTCTCCATTTTCTTTTCCGGTACGCACCTGTCGTCCACCTGTACCATAGGCCTGTACAGGATAACTGTTTTTTACCCAGTTGGCCACGTCAATATTATGGACATGCTGCTCATTGATATGGTCTCCGCAAAGCCAATTGAAGTAGTACCAATTCCTCATCTGGTACTCCATCTCGGTCTGACCCGGTTGCCTTGGATTGACCCAAACGCCTCCGTCATTCCAATAAACCTGACCTCCTACGATATCACCGATGGCTCCGTCATGTAGACGCTTGATGGTTTCCCTGTAATTGGTTTGGTAATGTCTCTGAAGGCCAACCACCACATTGAGTTTTTTCTTTTTGGCTTCCTCTGCTGCTGCAAGGACTTTGCGGATTCCGGCCGCGTCTACTGCTACCGGTTTTTCCATAAAAATCTGCTTGCCTTGCTTTACAGCTTCTTCAAAATGGTCAGGTCTGAATCCCGGAGGTGAAGCTAGTATCACTACATCGGCAAGTTTGATCGCTTCTTTGTAACCTTCAAAGCCTACAAACTTCCTATCCTCAGTCACATCGACTTTCTCTTTCCCGTATTTTTCGAAGATGGGCGTATAGCTTTTGTCTATCCTGTCCCTGAAAGCATCTGCCATAGCAACCAATTTGATGTTGTGTCCTGTCTCAAAGGCCTGGAAAACAGCCCCTGTGCCCCTTCCGCCACAGCCTATTACAGCCAATTTGATTTCGTCTGTACCTGAGGCATAAGCTCCGGGGAGGCTAAATGGCTGAAGTATCATTCCTCCGGCAAGGATTGCAGAAGTTTTGATAAAGTCCCTGCGTTGATTTTGGTTATTCATGAGTGTATTGTTTTATGGTTCTTTTTTAAAATTCATTTTCAAAAGCCTTATAGCCACTAACCATGTAAAACTCGGTTGGGAAATCCATTGAAGCGGCTATGGTCTGTCGACTGTGGACTGATTAATAATCTGTAATCGGATCTCTGTCATAATAGGCCATGATCTCTGCCTGACTTGGTGGATTGAGCGGTCTTACCACCCTCAAACCAAGGAACGGAGCTTCAGGAAACCACCATTGGCTTTTGGGAATCTGTGGATCAATCCTCTTCCATTCTGCCTTTGATGCCGTTCTTTTGGTTGTGCGCAGGTCTGTAGCAGGACTGTTGTAATGTCCACCCCGTATGGCTCCGGGATAAAGTTTCTTGATTTCAATGGTAGGATCTTTGACCGAATTATCCTTCCTGCTCTGGTAGGTATCGGCAGAATATTGATCGGAAGTCCATTCCATTACATTTCCGAGAATATCATACAATCCCCATGGATTTGGCTTTTTCTGACCTATTTGATGTGTGATTTTATCACTATTGGCGGAGTACCAGGCATATTGATCAAGGAGTTTTTCATCCTCTCCAAAAAAATACTTGCTGTTTGTCCCTGCCCTTGCCGCATATTCCCATTCAGCTTCAGTAGGCAATCTATAAAATACCCCTGTCTTCAGATACAGCCACTTACAAAACTGAATAGCGCCATAATTGGTCATGCCAATGGCAGGCTTGCCTTCTTTGCCCATGCCGGCTGTCATGTCTAGATACGGGATACTTGGTCTGCTTAGGCCGTCTACCTGTGCAGGGAGGGCTTTTTCCGCAATGGCAATCTCATAATTTTTGTCCAAAAAAAGTTCGAAAATGTCCCAAGTAATCTCATGCGTACCCATCCAGAAAGGAGAGATTTCCACCTCATGGACAGGGCTTTCGTCAGGAAGGTTTCCTTCGCTGCCCATCATAAATTTACCGCCAGGAATTGGCACCATTCCAAAACTTTGACCGGAGTCAGGGATTTTTTGGGAATAGGAAACAAAAGCTTCCTGCTCATAAGACTTCCAAGAAATAGCTGCAAATAGTACTGTTAAAACCAGTATCAGTGGAAAGCCTCTTCTTTTCAAAATGAAATTCATATCATCGGTTAATTTGAGATTATTTGAAAAATAGAGGAAATAGAAATAAAAAGAAAAGGACTTTACGGATTTTGGCAAACCAAAACAGCAAAAGGTCTATGTAGCACATCCTTTTCTTATCACTTCTCTTCTCCAATAGGCAATTCAACTTCTTCTCCCCAGACATATTTGGCAAACCATTGCCAATTGTGCCATGTGGCAGCAAGCCTTTCCTTAGGTTTGGTGATCCCATGTCCAAAACCTTTGTAGACAACCAATTCGGCGGGGACATTTTGATCCCTCAATCCCTGAAGAAGTTCATAGGCATTTGGAATAGGGACCCTTTGGTCAAACTCCCCATGCTGAATCAAAGTCGGGGTTTTGGCATTTTTGATATTGGTCATGGGGGAAGTTTTACGGTAGATTTCCTCATCGTCCCAGGGATTGGCTTTGAGGTATTGGATAGTAAAAGGATGAATGTCAGTATTCACATAATAAGTCATCCAATTTGAAATCCCTGCACCAACACTCACTGCTTTGAATCTGTCTGTATTTGTGGTCAAAAATGCGGAAATATAGCCTCCCTGACTCCAGCCCATTACGCCCATTTTGTTAGTGTCTACAAGATTGCTTGCTACCAAATTATCGACACCGCTCAAGACGTCCCATGCATCTCCCACTCCTAGGTTTTCAACATTGAGAGAACGGAATGCCTCACCATAGCCTGCTGAACCGCGGTAATTCGGCTGCAAAACCAAGCTGCCTTTATTCAGCCATTGAACAATGGGATAGACATAACTCGGAACAGGTGAAGGTGTATCTATTCCTGTCGGACCCCCATGGATTACAACCATCAAAGGATATTTTTTGGTGGGGTCATAATCTGCGGGCTTATGCAGAACTCCCTCTATCAAAGCTCCGTCTTTGCTTCTCCAAACTACCACTTCGCTTTGGGAAACTTTCCATCCTGATATCTGCTTTGTCATCTCGGTGACTTTTCTTGCAGCGGGTTTCTGAGTATTGCTCACCCAGATTTCGTTGAGCTGATCTCCATTTCTTGCATTTATTGCCAATTTTTCGCCCGATTTGGAGAAAGATATTCCACTCACCAAATCCGGAAATCCCTTCAATTCCGTGAAAGAACCGTCTTTGGGTTCAATCCGATAAATATGTCTCTGGGTCTTTTGCCAAAAAAGTCCGAAAATCCCTTTGGGATTCCAAGCCAAACCTGAGGGATTTTCATCAAGATTTGATGCAATCTGCCTGCTATTTTTGGACTCTATATCAATGACAAAAATTTTCGAATTGGAATAAAAATTGGAAACTGAATCCTCCAAATGGCTCGTAAAAAGGAGTTGTTTGGAATCGGGAGACCAATCTTCAAGCCTATCTGAACTTGGATTATTGACCAAAATGCGGGATTGACCACTTTCTAAATCCAACACTGAAATATCCGATTTGGCTGATGAATTGATCAATGGATTTGGCTGATGGTTGAACGCCAATTTTTTACCATCAGGTGAAATTATAAAGGAATTGACATTGAACTCCCCTTCTGTAAGTCTTTTTGGTTTGGGCCTCGTGATGCAGCCATTTGCGTTCTTGAGTGAATCTGCCGATTCATAACAAGGCAATTCTGATGGATTAGGTTGATCCGGATCAAACAAAATTTCCCAAATATGTGTCAATGAATAATCCCGGTCATCCAATGAAAATGCTCCATATCGGTTCAATATTTTCTTTTTTGAAGGATC
>NZ_CDSBKL010000260.1:0-6001 GCF_977115555.1 Aquiflexum sp. | reverse complement strand
CAAAAAATCAACTCATGGAAGGATTGCTTGAGGATAATCTGATCGGTTTTTGGATTTGGGATATAGCCCGGCAATCTGACCAATTGAGCCTTTCTTTGAATGAGGTTTTGGGTTACAATTCCATCCAAAACAGAAAAAGGACCAAAAATGTGAAATGGAAAAAGCATGTTCACACCTCTGAAAGGGCGAAAGTAGAAGAAAACCTGAAGGAGCACTTTGCCAGTAACGGGAAGCTTCCGTTCCATTGTGAATTCAGGATCAAAAATCTCCACAAAAAAGACATTTGGGTATTGGGTTATGGCAAAGTATTGCAGTGGAGTCCCGAAGGAGATCCATTGGTCATGGCCGGCTGTTTTTTTGATATTTCTGAAAGGAAAAAAACAGAATCTTTGTATAAGCAGCAAAGCCAGTATCTGATGACCATGACCTTTAACCAATCTCACCTGATGCGTGCCAAACTGGCCAATATCATCGGGATTTTGGAAATCATCGATCCCAAAAAATCTGCTATCGAAATTGCCCATTTTCTCAAAATGATCAAAGCGGAGGCTAGAAAACTGGATGAAGAGTTAAGAAAAAGCATCTCCGCCTCAAGCAGCCTGCAGATTACGCCACCCCAATCCGAAAATCAGGCATTGATGATTTAAAGGTTTTTTTTATGGATTGGTTGGTTTGAACTCATCCTTCACCTCCCCACAAGTCAGCATGGCTTCACCAAAGTATGGGTTCCGGATTTCCTTTTCCCCACTCAGCCAAAATGCCCCTTTGTCTTTGAAGGCCATAGGGCAGTATTGCTTATAAACGGTGTTTTCCTCCACACCAAAATAAGCCACTGCTGAAATCAGGTTGTCCGAGAGTGTTTCGAAATTTTTCCTTTGCTCCTCCACATCTGAAGTTTTTTGGATTTTGTCCAGGCTTGCTTGGATCGGCTTCAATAATCCCATCCATACTTCATGTGCTTTTGGGTCCAATAGCCCCATTTCTACCTTGGTCAAAGAAGTCTTGGATTTGGATACCGCAGATTGGGTAGAAGGGACATCAGATGCAGTGAGGGCATTTTTGATGGTAAAATAGCTTTTCACAAATGCGGTAAGCTGATTCCTGAATTCTTCGGAAACCTCCAATGACTGAACCCCTCCCTTTTCCTCAGGCCTGAGCATCATGCTGTATTTTCCTGAAAGTTGTGCTGCGGCATCGATGGCAAAAACCCCGTTGCTGACCACTTCCTCGCCTTCATTGATGCCGGAAGTCACCATATAATCATCTCCTGAACGTGCACCCAAAGACACCTCCCGCATTTCAAAAGACGGAGATTCCTTATCCCCAACCTGCACATACACCACAGACCGTGGCCCTGTCCAAAGGATTGCTGATTTGGGTACCATAAGACCGGTTTTAGAAGAAGAAGTTGTTTTGATAGTGGCGCTGACAAACATCTCGGGTTTCAGTTGCAAGCCGGTATTGACTGCCTCGGCTCGGATTCCAATCGTCCTTGTTTCGGGATTAAGGACAGGGTCGATGAAAGAAACCTTTCCGGTAAATTCCTTTCCAGGATAAGCTGCAGCCTGAAAAGTAATTTTATCTCCTTTTTTGATCCAAGACAGGTCAGATTCATAGGCATCCATCATTACCCAAACATGAGTCAAATCCATAAGTTCAAAAAGGACAGAACCCCTGCTGACAAAATCCCCCAAAGAGACATTCCTCGCAGTGACAATGCCTGAAGCATCTGCAAACACATCAAATTCTGTATGGACGGTGCCTCTTTTTTCAATCTCCGAAATCTGCTCCTCAGTAATTTTCCACAGGCGCAATTTTTCTTTGGCAGCTTGGTATAAGGCTGGCTGACGGTCTTTGACCTTGGCTACTTCCAAGAGTTCCTTTTGGGCATTGACCAAATCAGGGGAATAGATCGTGGCCAATTTTTCTCCTTTGGCAACTTCCTGACCTGTAAAATTGACAAAAAGCTTGTCTATCCTTCCCGCAAAATTAGAAGTCAGGCTTTTGACCCTTTTCTCATCAGGCTGTATTTTCCCTGTCAGCTGAAGCCTCGAAGCAGAGGCTCCTGAGCTCACCTTGGTAGTCATGACATTGGAAAGCGCCATGGCTTCAGGAGTCATTTCCATTTGATAGGGATTGGTAGAGGTGCTGAGTTGTGACAGGGGAACCAAGTCCATGCCACAGATTGGGCATTTTCCGGGTTCGTTTTGACGGATATGGGGATGCATTGGGGACACCCAAATTGTTTCCCCGTCAGTGGCAAGGGATTCCTGATTTTCTGTTTCAGACTCTCCTCCCCCTCTGATGATCCATCCGAAGATTGCCCCAAAGAATAGGCAACCAAAGATGATTAAGACGATGTTTCTTCTAGTATTCATGGTTTCGTGTTTTAATGGTTGTGTATTCTATTGCCAGTAACCCTTTTATCTTTTAAAAACTGGACGGAAGACGGAAGTCGGATGACCGATGGGGTTAGCATTTTAACAAGTAAGCCTCTTGTTTTGGAATTAATATCAATAAATATCCAGTATCAATTAATGTCAGATTGAGCTTCTTTAAAGCCCATAATTCTACACTTAGAGATTGAACCTTACCCACCTTTAATAACCTGTAAGGACTTCAAGTCTTGCGTAATTCAATTGCTGATCGATCTGAGTATTGAGCAGTGCCAACCTAAATTCCAACAACTCTCTTTGGATACTCAGAATCTCCTCAAAGGAACTTCCATCAGTTGCATAAGAAGTCACTGAAAGCTGCATGGTCTGTTCGGTCAATTCAACCTGCTCTTTCAACAAATCAAGTTTTCGCTGTGAATCTTTGAGCAAGACAAGTGAAGATTCAAATTCAGTCACCAAGCTGTTTTGCAAATCCTCTTTTTGCTTGATGGTGGATTCCCTCCAATAATTCGCCTCTGTTTCCATCGACTTGTATTTTTTTCGGTAAATAGGTAAGGTCACCGTTCCCATCAGCATAAACATGTTTCTTCCCATTCCGGAAGGCATATATTCCATCCCATCCATTCCTCCGATTATTCCCGATTCAGGTCTTGGGGAGAAAACCATGTAATTCAAGCCTGCCCCCAACATTGGTCGACCTTCCAGTTTGGCCATTTGGGCTTTTTTCCAATAGGCCTCACTTTCTTTTTCGAGCATCAGGACCATGGGATTGTTGGTCAGAATTCCTTCCAACATCAGTTCTTCCAATCCGGCAATATTGATCGGCTCGAACTTCTCAGAAAGGTTGATTTTTTCATTTTGTTCGACTCCCAAAAGCTGGTTGAACCTTGCTATCAAAGGTCTTTTGTTTACCTCCATTTGGATCAGTTCACTTTCCAAAGCTTTGATCTGAACCTGAAGCCTGAGTACATCGGTCAATTTGCCGGAGCTGCCGGTTGCCCCCATGGTATTCATTCCTGATACCGGATTGGCAGGAGCTGAGCTTGAAGCTGAACTGCCTCCTCCCATTCCCATTCCATCTGAGGAATTGCCGGAGTTTTGGATTTGGGAAGGCTTCCTCACTGCCGAACTCACTGAGGACACAGCCTCGGAGGTATTTCCCCCTTGGTACCGGATGATCGCCAATCGCTCCAGACTTTTCAGGATTTCGAGGTTGGATTGGCTGATCGCAATGGTATTTTCAAGTTGTTGCAATTGGAAATAAGTCTCCTTCACCTGCAAAACCATCCTGTTTCGCTCCTCTTTGAAAGCCTCGTACCTCGCTTCTGCCATCAAAGTGGCTTCATCTTTTTGGGTTTTGAGCATGCCAAACCATGGAAACATCTGCATGACAGATGCTTCAGCCCTTTGATTTCCCATAAGCAATTCCATCGGCCTTAGAAAATAACCCAAATTCAACTCCGGATCGGGCAAAGAATTGGATTGGTTTACCTTCTCCAAGGATGCCTGATAACCGTTAAAAGAGGCTTGAAGGCCGGGATTGTTTTCGACGGCTATTTCGATGTAGGTATCTAAGGTTTGGGAATTTACCTTTCCACTGAGCATCAATGCAGCAAAAATCAGATATTTATGGATACTTGATATTGATGGATATTGGCCGGAAAGACCAGCTTCAAACCATTCCATAAAGGATTTTAAGTTTTTGAATTTGTTCATTTCAATTCTTTTTTTGAATTGTAAATTGATTGAATGTAGTTGTTTAGTTTAAGAGAAAGTCTATCAGAAATCATCTTAAAATTGATGAGAGAACTCTTCATTTGAGATAATTTTCCTTTCTTCCATCAAACTCAACCAATGATTTATGGCTTCCAACATGGACCCACGGCTGTTGCAAAGAAACCTGACCCTATCCAGATAATGGTATCGGCCATATGACTCTGCTATATTTGCTCCAATGGAGTCAATGGATTCTATAAATTGGTCTCTTATAATCTTTCTTGTTTGCCAAGTCATTTTGGAATAAATGGCCCATCCCATTTTTGATAGTTCTCTTGCCAATTTATATACCTCCAAATCCTCAAGCTTTATATATTCTTTTTTCTCTTCCATATCAAATCTTCCTTACCATAATTTCCCTGTATTTCCCATACAATACCGGCACAATAAATAGTGATATAAGCGCTACCGCCATGCCTCCAAATGCCGGTATTGCCATCGGAATCATGATATCAGACCCTCTGCCGGAGCTGGTCAATACCGGCAGCAAGGCTAGTAATGTAGTCGCTGTGGTCATCAGACAGGGTCTCACTCTCTTCAATCCGGCTTCCAAAACTGCATTTCGGATTTCTGCGACGTTGGTCGGGTTGTTTCTTTCGAAGGTTTGC
This sequence comes from Aquiflexum sp., assembly GCF_977115555.1. NCBI lineage: Bacteria > Pseudomonadati > Bacteroidota > Cytophagia > Cytophagales > Cyclobacteriaceae > Aquiflexum > Aquiflexum sp. Next base: position 1,221 of record NZ_CDSBKL010000260.1, on the reverse strand, counting down.
TTCAGGTATGTTCCCATGACTACACCATCATCGGTCGCAATCCCAAACAGGGCAATGAATCCCACCCAAACTGCTACGCTGAGGTTGACTGTCCTCATTTGGAACAAGTCCCGCATATTAGTCCCGAGGAAACTGAAATCAAAAAACCAACCCTGACCATACAACCACAGCATCATAAATCCTCCGGAAAAAGCCATTGCGATGGCTGTAAAAACCATCATGGTCAATACAGTGGACTTAAACTGGAAATAAAGAATCAGGAATATCACTGCCAAGCACAGCGGGATGACTAATGCCAACCGCTTCTCTGCCCGTATCTGATTTTCATAGCTACCAGAAAAAACATAAGAAACCCCGGCAGGAACCACAAGTTCACCAGTTCTCACTTTTTCATCCAGCAGGTTTTTGGCACTTTCGACGACATTGACTTCTGCATAACCATCCCTTTTGTCAAACATCACATAGCCTACCAAAAAGGTGTTTTCTCCCCTGATCATCATCGGTCCAGGCCGGTAGGTGATTTCCGCAATCTGACCAAGGGGAATCTGTGCCCCTGTTGGGCTGTTGACCAGGATTTTTTTCAAAACCTCCGGGTCATCGCGGTATTCCCTCGCATACCTCGCACGGATGGCATAGCGCTCTCGGCCCTCAACCGTAGTGCTCAGAGTCATGCCACCGATAGCCACTTCTATAAACTCCTGCACATCCGCCACATTCAGCCCATATCTCCCCAATGCGACCCTGTCCAAATCCACTTCCAAGTAGGGTTTGCCCAATGACCTGTCAGCAAAAACAGCCTCAGCTTTGACTGAAGGGACTTCCTGAAGCAAGCTTTCGAGTTTCAAACTGAAATTCTCTATCGTCTCCAAGTCCGGCCCATATACTTTCATCCCCATGGGTGCCCTCATACCCGTCTGCAACATGATCAACCTTGTTTCGATGGGTTGGAGTTTTGGTGCAGAAGTAACCCCCGGGATATTGGAAGTCCTGATTTGGATTTCATCCCATATGTCATCAGGGGTCTTGATTTCATCCCTCCACTGACGAAAGTACTGACCTCTATTTTCGTCCAGGATCAGGTGCTTTTGAATATCCTTGACAATTGACTTGGTTTTATTTTCTTCCAAATAATTGAAATCCTTGTCCCAAATCGTGCCACTTACCCGGTCATACCAATAGTCTTTCTCCTCAATATTCAATTGAAAAAAACCATCTTTATCG
>NZ_CDSBKL010000259.1:0-6016 GCF_977115555.1 Aquiflexum sp. | reverse complement strand
TAGAATGACGGGAAAAGTCTCGTCTCTCGTTTCTCATCTCTCGCATCTCTTTTCTATTGTCTCAAATCTCAAATCTCCTGTCTCATATCTCACGTCTCAAATAATATGTGGAAAAACTACTTTAAAGTCTCCTTCAGAAACCTGTCTAAGCGAAAGCTTTACACAGGTATCAATATCCTCGGCCTGACGATTGCCATTGTCAGCTTTTTGGCGATCTCACTCTATATCTATCATGAGCTCAGCTATGACAGGATGTACACCGATGCAGACAGAATCTACCAATTCAATCAGGAGTTTGTGTCCGGTGGTGAAAGTCAACTTGTCTCTTCCACACCTTCGATGCTTGTCCCGACTTTGATGTCCGAAGTCCCTGAAGTGGAAATCGGTACTTTGGTTTTTGACCTCAGCATTTTCTCCACCGTCGTCGTAGATGCAGGGGAGGGAAATCAGGAGGAATCCCGCTTTGCCTTTGCTGATGAGAACTTCTTCAAAGTATTTGATTTTGAGGTATTGGTAGGAAATCCCGACTTGGTCCTTTCCGAACCCAATCAGATCGTCCTGACGGAAAGCACCGCTAAAAGGTATTTTGGAAAAGCCAATGCCGCAACCGGAAAACCACTCAAAATAGATGGTGGAGAATACATTGTCTCAGGTGTGATGCAGGATTTTCCTTCCAACAGCCATCTGGACTTTGATTTCATAGCTTCTTTCAAAACCCACCGTCACGGGACTAAGCCCGAATGGTCTCCTTCCAATTATTATTCCTATGCCAAACTGATTCCCAATGCAGATATAGCAGCATTTTCTTCCAAACTGGATCAGATGGTCGAAAAATACATGGGAGAGGATATGAACAATTACGGGTTTAGGACTTCCTTTCAGGTTCAACCTGTCACTTCCATCCACTTGGGAGAAAACCAACTTCAAAGTATCAAACCCACATCCGATATCAAGTACCTGTACATTTTTGGAATAGTGGCGGTGCTCTTGATTTTTATCGGAATCATCAATTATGTCAACCTTGCCACTGCCGAAGCCACCGAGCGGAACAAGGAAGTCGGTTTGCGCAAGGTCATGGGGGCAGGCAGGATGCAGCTTTTTGGACAGTTTATCTCCGAATCATTTATCCTGACTTTCTCCGCACTTGTCTTCAGTGTATTGGCCCTTTATTTTATGGTGGATGCCTTCGGGGATATTTCCGGAGTACCCTTGCAGTTGGAATTGCTGCTGACACCCACAGGTCTTGCGGTGATTTTGGGTTTGCTGCTGCTGATCGCTTTTCTGTCAGGCGTATATCCTGCCTTGATTCTGTCAGGCATGGAGCCTTTGAAGGCATTGGGCAAGAACATCAAAATAGGAGGGGGAGCTTGGCTTCGCAAAGGTTTGGTCGTGTTTCAGTTCTTCGTTTCAATAGGATTATTGGTTGCGACGCTGATTGTGCAGCGACAGTTGGAGTACATGCAATCCGTCAACCTCGGCTATGACAGGGAAGAAGTCGTCGCCCTCAGCTAGCATTACAATATGAGAAAATCCGTAGGAAGTCTCAAGAATGAACTCCTGCGGTCGGGTGCTGCCCAATCGGTCACTTTGGCTGCAGACATGCCGATCTATATCAAAGCCGGCTACAAGATTTTCCCTGGATTGGATACGGACAAAGAAATGATGATCACCGGCTATTCCGTAGATCCGGATCTGGTCAAGACTTTGGGTTTGAAAATCGTTGCAGGAGAGGATTTTGCTGCGGAGGAACTCACGAGGACGGTTGCCTATGAACAAGAAATCGAACATGCGGTCATGCTCAATGAAGCTGCCGTGAAAGAATTGGGTTGGACCAATGAAGAAGCGGTTGGCAAGAAACTGAACTTCGGTTCGCCGACTTATGTCAAAGCCGTCGTGGGAGACTTCTATTTCAATTCACTGCATCATCAGGTAGGGCCTTTGGCCATCATGGTGGACCCTGAGCAGGCCAATGTGATTTTGGCAAAACTCCCGAAGGGAAATCCTGCCGAGCACCTTGCCAAAATGGAAGGAATCTGGAAAAGCCTTGCCCCTGACAGGCCATTCAATTACAGATTTGTCGATCAGGAATATGCCCGCATGTACCAAACCGAAGAGAAAATCGGCGCAGTCTTCAGCCTTTTTGCAGGGATCGCGATCTTCATCGCCTGCATGGGATTGTTTGGCTTGGTCTCCTATGTGGCCTTGAGAAGAACCCGGGAGATCAGTATCCGCAAAGTTCTCGGAGCCACTCAGTTCGATGTCCTGAAAGTGTTGTCAGCTGATTTCTTTGTGTTGCTGGGGATCTCTGCAGTGTTGGCAACAGCATTTGGCATCTGGTTTTCGAAGCAATGGCTGGAAGGATTTGCCTACAAAACAACGGTTTCCCCGATGGTGTATGTGGTTGCTATCCTGACTGTAGCTGTGATTTCTCTCCTGACGATCGGGTACCGCACGGTTAAAGTAAATCGGACAAACCCTGCGAAGACGCTTAAGGACGAGTAGGGGAATTATGAATGATAAATTCTGAATGAAGAATGTTGGATTCCGCTGAAAGTGACAAGCGAGGAGGGAAATCTAAAAAATGAATCCCGCAAAGAAATGGGAATTAGGATGGAACCTGCGTCATTCTGAACCGTAGCATGCGAAGGTGAAGAATCTCTGATTGGGGACTCTTCGCTCCACTCAGAGTGACGGATTAAACAAATAGACTTCTGTTATCCTGCTTCTCCTGAAGCAGGATTTTCTTTTATCGTTATAGGAAACAAAGCCCGAGTCTGTACTTTTCCTCAAATCCATTCATTCCTCATTTATCATTCATAATTTTTCATTTTTTTGTTGCAAAACCAGAGTCCGTATTTTATCTCGAATTCATTCATCATTTATAATTCATCATTCTTAATTTTTTCCCCAACCCCCTGATTGATTCAGTTCCAATTCACATAATTCACCCTTATCGTCCGCTTGCGAACAAAAATGTTCGAAACCTTGAAGCTTCCTTAAGTAAAAATCGCCCTTATTCGGACAATAAAGGGCTTTTTTTATGGCATAGGATTGGGATGTTCAAAATGACCGATGACCGTTGACCGATGACTGGTGCCAATACATCCGTCATCCGTCATCGGTCAAATTATTCTCATTTCCCTTTTGAATACTTCAGTCTTAAATCTCATGTCTCACATCTTATATCTAAATAATGATTCAACTCAACAGCATCGATAAATTCATAGAATCGCGGTTTCAGCGGGTTTTTATATTGAAAGGAATTGACCTGACCATCGAGCAGGGGGAATTTCTCACCCTGATGGGACCTTCCGGAGTCGGCAAATCCACTTTGCTCAATATCATCGGATTGTTGGATGAGGATTATGAAGGCAAATACTCCTTTGACGGCAGGTCAATCAATGATATGAAGTCCAAGGAAAGGTCTTCTCTGCACAAATCTGAGTTTGGGTACATATTTCAGGCTTACCACCTAATCGACGAACTCACGGTGTATGAAAATATAGAAACCCCTTTGCTTTACCGAAATGTTACCGGAAGTGAAAGGAAAAGCATCATTGCCAACCTTTTGGACAGGTTCAACATGGTGGCCAAAAAAGACCTGTTTCCTGAACAGCTTTCAGGCGGTCAGCAGCAGTTGGTCGGGATAGCAAGAGCGATAGCAGGCAGACCAAGGGTGTTGTTGGCTGATGAACCGACAGGAAACCTCCATTCTGCTCAGGCAAAGGAAATCATGGAGGTATTCAAAGAACTCAACAAAGAAGGAACGACGATCATCCAAGCTACCCATGCCCGTGAAAATGCTGATTATGGGACAAGGTTGATTGAGATGTTGGATGGAAAAATTGACAAAGACTTCGCCATATAATCATGAATAAGATACTTATCACCGCTTCGATTTTGATGGCTTTCATTTCAGAATTGAACGCCCAGGATACATTGAAACTCAATTTCCGTGAGGCTGTGGAAATCGGTCTCCAGCAAAACCTTGCTTACAGACAGCGGGAAAACCAGCAGGAAGTGTTGAAAAGAGAGAAGCAGGCTGCCCAATTGGCCCATTTGCCCAACCTGAATATCAGTAACAGTGGATTCAGACAAAGCGGGCAACAATACCAACAGGTAGAGGATGAACTTATAGTAACGAATGTTTCCAACAACATCATCAATTCCAGCCTCAATACTTCGATGCCGGTCTACAATGGCGGCCGGAGGATTAACAACACGCAGGCTACGAGGTTTTTTGAGGAAGCAGGGGAAAACAGCCTGCAAAGAGCGGCACAGGAAGTCATGTTCAACATTGGCCGGCAATACCTGCAGGTTTTGCTTGATCAGGAATTGTATAGAATCGCATTGGAAAACCTTGAAAACCAAAAGAAACAGTTGGAGCAGATTGAAGGCTTTGTAGAAGCTGGATTGAGGACACTTTCAGACCAATACAACCAACAATCCGAGGTGGCAAGGTTGGAGACAGTAGCTTTGAATGCCAAGATACAATGGGAAACGGATGCCTGGACCTTGGCAGAAACATTGCAGTTGGAACCCAATGTCATCCCTGAACTCGAGGCTGTCAGTCTGAGTCCCGGGCAAAGTGACTATTTGAACATGTCTGTGGATGAACTTTTTAAAATCGCATTGGAAAACCGCAAAGACTTCAAACAGCAGCAATTGTTGGAATCAGGCAATAAAAAACTGCTCGCCGTTTCCAGGTCATTCATGTATCCCCAAATCAATGCTTTCTTCAATTACAGTACGTTTTTTACCTCTCTGGATGAAAGATCTATTTCAGAACAACTTTGGCAGGTGTACCCACAGCAGACCATCGGTTTGTCTTTGAATATCCCGATTTTCAATAATTTCAATAACAAGCTGACGGTGACCAGAAGTCAGGTCCAATACCACAACCAACAGCTGGAAAAATCAGCCTTGGAAAGGAGAATTTCCCAAGAGATCAAATTAGCTTACGAAAATTACAAAGCCAGCATCAAAAGGGAGGAAGCTACCAAATTGCAGCTTGCTGCTGCTGTGGAAGCACAGACAGCTATTTCTGAGAGGTTCAGGCTTGGCGTCAGCAACTTCGTAGACCTTGCCACCGCCAACCAACAGCTCGTAACCGGTCAATCAGACTATGCCCAAGCTTTGTATACCCTTTTCTTCCAAGAGCTGATTTTGAATTACCAATTGGGAGTTTTGGCAATAGAGTAGCATCTTTTTTTGAAAATGAGACAAGATCGACATATATACCGTCTAACAATTATAACTCAACTTCAAAAATTGTATGCAACGGAATTTCTTAATACTCATATTGGGAATATTTCTCACTTTCAGTTGTGACGAAAAATTTGATTGTGAAGATTTTACCTTAGGAACCCCTTTCATTGTAAAGACAGGAGAAATAAATCAGGATTGTCCCGGTCAGCTTTCCATCACTTTGGTGCGGGTGGAAAATGATTCAAGATGTCCTTCAAATGCCAACTGTGTTTGGGCAGGGAATGCAGAAGTGATGTTTATTTTTAGAAATGGGGATGAGGAAAGGGAGTTCACTTTGGACACAAATGCATCCATGCAGGGAAGTGAAAATGAAAAAGAGGTATTGGGATATTCCATCAAACTCAACGGATTGACTCCCTATCCTGAAATTTCAATGCAAATCAAGGAAAAAGATTACCAGGCTGACATCACCATTACCAAAGTTATTTGAGTATAAAACTGTGGAACTTTGGAAAAAAATGGATGAATGTTGAAAAGGAAATCGAAACAGAAAGCCTGATATTCTATTGAGTTGCTCTGGATTTGATATAATTACTTTCATCCTTGTTTGATTGAGTTCTCAATTTGATTTTTTGAAATATATACAAGAGTGCAATACCAAAATAAACTTTAAAGACATTCTAAAAGCTATTTAAAAATAGATGCCTCATTTTTACAGCCACTTTTTTTCTTGGCAAAAAAAGTAGCCAAAAAAGCCAAGACGGCGGAAACCTATCCACACACAAGGCCGAGGCCGGCCCGGTCCGCC
>NZ_CDSBKL010000258.1:0-6025 GCF_977115555.1 Aquiflexum sp. | reverse complement strand
CATCTTCTATACAACATGTCTTTGATTCACACCTAAGACTTCACTACACACTTACTCCCAGACGGAGCAAATAGGTGAATTAAGGAAAAGTGTATACACCAAAAACGGGAAAGTCTAAGATTTCAAGATTACCTTGCTTTTAAAGAAAGTACCTACACCAAACGAAGGACGCGAGTCCGAATCCCGCCAGCTCCACAAATCATGAAGCCTTCCCCTAGCCTCTTTTGAGGGTTTGAGGAAGGCTTCTTCTTTTTCTCTCTGAACAAAGAAATGAAAGTTTAAAAAATCACCCACTAAGGCTTATGTCTTTAAAATAACAAGGCACTCTTGATACCTTGTGCTAATTTGCTACTGAAAGAACTTTGGAGTTCTCTTTTTTGATCTTTTTGAATGGAAAGAAAAGAAGTCCTGTTGCGGATTACTTCCCAAGCGTTGTCTTTCGCTTCTCTTTCACTTCCTGCCAATGTCTGGATTTTAAACTCAATCCCATTGATTTCCAATTTGATTACATACTTTACCATTTTTTCTAAATTTTAAATTAAGACCTAAAAACTTATTAACATTTTTCCCAGTTTTTAAACTGTACCTACAACTTGCGATTGATTCTTGTAAAGCGTTTATGTTGATACAAATTACATTTTTATATATTTAAAAAACAAATATTTGCATAAAATTATTTTAACATTTTTAAAAAAATTTTTTTAACATCGGCTATTGCCATTTGAGAAAATCATGAAAAAGCCGAAAAAAGCCATAAAAAAAGGTTTGAAGAAGGAAAACTCCCCTTCTTCAAACCCATGTAAAAAGTTAGATAATAAGTCCTATACCCCGAAATACGTATTCAATTCCTCGGCCATCAGTGATTTTTCATTCAGGTCTTTGATCACTTTTCCTTTTTCAAGCAATACTATCCTGTCACAAATCTCAGTGACATGATTCAAATCATGACTTGAAATCAAAAATGTAATCTTTGAATTTTCCTTGGACTGAAGAATCAGTTTCTTAAGTCTGTTTTGTGAACTCGGATCAAGATTTTCGAAAGGTTCATCCAAAAGCACTACATCAGGATGCCCCATCAAGGCAGCAGCGATGCCAACCTTCTTGAGATTGCCTTTGGAAAGGTCACGGATGTATTTTTTCTTGCCTAGAATCTCATCATTGAAAAGTTCCTTGAAACTTTCCAGGTGAAGCTTCAAATCTTCTTCAGACAACCTATAAATCTTTCGCAAAGTCTCAAAATATTCATCCGGTGTCAGGTAAGACAGCAACATGTGTTCATCGAGATAGGCACCGACCCTGCTTTTCCAATCCTCGCTTTTGCTTACATCGTTGCCTTCAATGGTTACTTTCCCTGCTGATGCACGGACCAGGTCTAGCATAATCCGAAAAAGTGTTGTTTTGCCTGCACCATTGTTTCCAACCAACCCAAAACATTCTGATTTGGGAATTTCCAATGCTTCTACATCAAGCACTACTGCTTCTTTGTATTGTTTTTTAAGTCCTTCTACCTTGATCATAATTCTTGTCTGAATGAAGATGATATTTCGTATCTATTTTGTAAAACTTTGTCAATTGAAATTTTGGATAAATAAGGAAAGGCAATAATTCCTGCAACACCCACCACAGCCAATGCCAAAAGACCCGCATACTGACTCACCAAAAGGGCAAAGGGCAGATAGATCACATATGGTGCTCCAATCATCGGTATGATCATCAAAAATTGGGCAATGCCCACGCCTTCATAATTAAACATTGCTCCTTTGTTGAGGTCCATAGGTTTTGGCTTCCACAGCGAAAGGTAAATCACCAAGTGCATAATGATTCCCATGTTGAAGAGGAAAGTGGCCACATGGATCAACAAAATGTCCCAACCAAAATACGCATAAGGAATAGACGCCAACATACAAAGGCAGGAAGTCACAATAAAGAGCAGATACTTTCCTTTGACCAATGCCTCAATTCCTGTTCTCTTTTGCAGGAAAAAGTCAAAATTTGCCGAATTCCAGCTTAGGAAAAGCTGCCCATATTGCAGCATAAATATCCCAGTGATAAAAGAACCTACGAACACAAACATGTGGCTAAAACCGGTTTCAGATTTATAGACAGGATTGGTATAAAATATCAGTCCATAAAGGAGGAAAAACCCTGCCAACATCAGGTAAGTCCTGCTTTTCTTATGCCTGATTATCAGCTTCCACTCCAGGTTTGCCAATTCCCCTGCGAGTCCAAACCTTGAGAAAATGCCCAAATCCTGATTGACGAAGCGGACATTTTCTTCCTGAGTAAGATCTTCCAAATAGGCATTGTTGTAATAATATTTGTATGCAAGCCAATAGGTAGCTAAAAACACCAATCCCAAAATTATGACAGGAACAGGTGTTGTCAGTGACCAATCAAAAATAGGCTTGACTAGACTTCCCAAATTGTACCATCCATAATAAGTAGAGCCCGCACCAATCAAAAGCAGTGCAAATACCGCCCCAATGCCTATCAGGCTATCCTCAAATTTTTGCTTGAACCACAGCATCAGCCAATGCAAAGACCAGCTTGTGAAAAGAATACAAAACAGCCAAGACCATGCTGCACCTGTCCCAAACCTTACTGCCACTTCCTGAAAAGCAAAAGGAGAAAACATCAAAGGTGCGATCAATGTCAATGGAGACACAAATGATCTACCCAAAAGGAAATGGATGATTTTGCTTTTTTTGATGGGAAGATGAAGAAACCGCTCCAATTCGATGACAGGAAGCTTCTGAATAAAATACCTGTACATAAACTCGAAAAGAAAGAAGTAGACCAACACACCGCTCAAAGTAGTGTAGGCATCAGTACTCTCAAATCCTTTCTCAATGATGGTTTTGAGAAATATCCCAAAAAACATCACATAAGAAAGCAGCAACAAAGCCAAAAAACCAAGAAAAACAGCTACCAAAGCGCTCTTGGCAAATGACGTGGACCGGATGGTTTTTAATAATTCCAGCCGGATCAGTTCTAAAACCATAATGGATTGAATAAGGGTTAAAAGATAAATAAATGTAATTTTGGTTTTGAATATAAGTAAAAGTAACCAAGCCTATAAACCAACCAAAATTTAATTGACCAAATGAAGGAAAATATACAGGAAATAGGATTTTTCAATATAGTACAAGAAAGAAGGTCCGTCAGGATTTTTAACCAAGCGGCACCTTTTGACCACCAAATTGTACAGAAATGCCTTGAAGCAGCCACACTTGCACCCAACAGTTCCAATATGCAGCTATGGGAATTTTACCGGATTCCTGAAACTTCAGCTCTCAAAGATCAGATTTCGCGACTTTGCATGAATCAAAAAGCTGCTACAACAGCCCGGGAACTAGTAGTCATCGTAACCCGAAGAGACAAATGGAAAAGCAGGGCTGCGGCCAATCTTTCCTATATTAAAGAAACTTACAAGAATTCTCCCGGTAAAAAACAAAAGCAGGCAGAAGCCTACTATGGCAATCTTGTTCCCAAGCTTTACTCAAAATACCCTTTGTGGTCACTGACCAAGCAAGTCATCGCCTGGTTTATGTCATTGAAAAGACCGATGGTCAGAGAAGTCACGGAGTCGGATGTCAGGGTTTCAGTTCATAAAAGTGCAGCCTTGGCCGCGATGACTTTCATGTATGCCATGAAAGCTGAAGGTTATGACACCTGTCCCATGGAAGGATTTGATTCTGTAAGAGTCAAAAAACTATTGGATTTGCCCAAATCAGCTGAAATCAATATGATAATCGGCTGTGGCAAGGGCTTGCCTGAAGGGATTTATGGAAAGAGATTCAGGCTGGCAAACGATGAAGTGATTTTTGAGAGATAAGTATAACCATTTCAATACCCATACTTCCCTTTCCACTTATCTTTCAGGTATTTTCTCAATTCATTTTCCCGGGCATTGTTGCCGGGATCATAGAGTTTGAGGTTTTTGATTTCGTCAGGCAAAAATTCCTGCACCACAAAATTCCCCTCATAATCATGGGAGTATTTGTATTCCTTTCCGTAATTCAAATCCTTCATCAGCTTGGTAGGTGCATTGCGGAGATGAAGCGGAACCGACAGGTCTCCTTTTTCCCTTACCAAAGCTTGCGCTTGGTTGATGGCCAGATAGGAAGCATTGCTTTTTGGGCAACTCGCCAAGTAGGTCACGCATTGTGAAAGGATAATCCTTGCTTCAGGATAACCGATGATTTTGACGGCTTCGAAGCAGTTTGTTGCAAGTAAAAGTGCATTCGGATTCGCATTGCCGATATCTTCTGAAGCCAAAATCACCAACCTCCTTGCGATAAACTTTACATCTTCCCCGCCTTCGATCATCCGAGCCAACCAATAAACGGCAGCATTGGGGTCAGAACCCCGGATAGATTTGATAAATGCTGAAATGATGTCGTAATGCTGCTCTCCGGATTTGTCATAGAGTGCTACTTTCTGTTGGGCGATCTCTGTGACTATTTCATTGGTAATCACACATGGATCCTCATTGATGCCATCTATGACAATTTCCAACAAATTCAAAAGTTTGCGCCCATCTCCTCCGGAAAGTCTCAAAAGGGCTTCTGTTTCTTTCAATTGAACAGTCTTCTTTTTGAGGTCAAGATCCTTTTCCAAGGCCTGTTTGACCATGGCTTCCAATTCTGACCTCCCAAGAGGATTAAGCGTAAATACCTGACATCGGGATAAAAGTGCTGCATTGACTTCGAATGAAGGATTTTCGGTAGTAGCTCCAATCAGTCTGATGGTCCCTTTTTCTACCGCACCCAACAAAGCATCCTGTTGGGATTTATTAAATCGGTGGATTTCATCAATGAAAAGAACCACGCCAAGCTGGAATTTTGCCTTGTCTATAACCTCCCGGATATCCTTTACACCTGAACTTACCGCACTTAAGGTATAAAATGGCGCTTTGATTTCATTGGCGATAATATTGGCAATGGTGGTTTTACCTACACCCGGAGGCCCCCATAGAATCAGGGAGGGCACATTGCCGCTTTTGATTGCTTTATACAAAAAAGAACTAGGCGAAGAAAGGTGCTCCTGACCGATCAGGTCTTCCAGCTTGTGGGGACGCATTCTTTCGGCTAAAGGGATCTGATTCATTTATTTTTTGGCAAAAGTTACTAAAAAGGAAATAGGAGTTTTCTAAATCTCGTTGACAAGCTTTTTCATTTTCTCCAATCCGGTTTTAGCTACTGTAAAGGCATCCTGTTTCCAATATTCCTGATTGAAGAGTTCTAGTGAAAGGACTTTCTTCCCTCCCATATCTTTCAGATCACTCAGTATCTCCTTTATCGGAGCGGCTCCATCTCCTGGATATACACGGTCTTTGTCTGCCTGTTCTTCTCTAGGAATGGAAGTAACAAAATCATTCATGTGGAAGATTTCAATGGCTGTCCCGCTGAGCATTTTTAATCCATTGTAACCCGAACCCCCTCTAAAAAGATGATAGACATCAGGCAAGATCCTGGCATCGGGATCGTTGGCGATTGCTGCCACCATCAATACCTGTCCTAAATGATAAAAAAACGGAAAGGCTCCCCAAAACTCCAATTGCGGCATCACTCCGGTTTTTCTACCCAAATCCAATAAGGCCTTGTACCGCTCTCCCGCTTTGAAAAGGTCCAAAGGCGCAGTCACTCCTGCCGCTGGTGCAGCAACCCTGGTACAACCCAAGGAAGCCAAAAGCTCCATTTCCTGTTCCATTTGTTCCATTCCGGCTTTTCTCTTGACATCATCATCCACCATCCATGGTGCAAAACCGATGGCATTTTCAAATTTCAAACCTGAATCCTCGATATATTTTTTCAATCCCGACACGGAATTTCCTGCAGCTATGTATTCCTGAATGTCTCTGATCCATAATTCAACCCCATCATAACCAGCCTTGGATGCAATGTCCAGATACCCGATCAATCCAGGTTTTTGACCCATGATGGTACTGGTATTCAGACAAAAGCTGAATTGACTTTCTTTTTTCCATTTTGGGCTGGCTTCTAAAATACCCGTTGCGGCCATC
>NZ_CDSBKL010000257.1:0-6028 GCF_977115555.1 Aquiflexum sp. | reverse complement strand
TTGCCGGTAACCAAAAGGTAAGGGTGCTCTTGGCACAGGCGCTTTTTGGCAATCCTGATATCCTGATCCTCGATGAACCTACCAACGACCTTGATGCCCAAACCATCAATTGGCTGGAGGATTTCTTGGTGAATTTCAAAAACCTCGTGATCGTCGTTTCCCACGACCGTCACTTCCTCGATGCGGTTTCTACCCATATCGTGGACATTGACTTCAGCAAAATCAGGATTTACTCCGGTAATTATACCTTCTGGTACGAATCCTCGCAGTTGGCTGCCAAGCAGAAATCCGATCAAAACAAGAAAGTAGAGGAAAAGAGAAAGGAATTGCAGGAGTTTATCCTCCGCTTTTCTGCCAATGTTTCCAAATCCAAGCAGGCGACTTCGAGGAAGAAAATGCTCGAAAAACTCAATGTGGACGACATTCAGCCTTCGACGAGAAAATATCCGGGCATCATCTTCAAACCTGAAAGAGAAGCAGGCGATCAGATTTTTATGACCGAAAGTCTGGAACTGAAAGATGCCAATGCCATCTATTTCACGGATGTGAACCTGATGATTGACAAAGGCGACAAAATCGCCTTTATCTCCAAGACCAAGCAGGCCGTCACCAAGTTTTTCCAAACCATCATGGAAGAAATCCCTGTTCAAAAAGGAACTTTCAAATGGGGCGTCACCATCAATAAGGCTTACCTTCCTAATGACAACTCCAAGTTTTTCCAAACAGACCTGAACCTGATTGATTGGCTGAAGCAATATTCGACCAATCAGGAAGAAGCATATGTGAGGACTTTTTTAGGTAGAATGCTATTTACCGGCGAGGAATCCCTCAAGAAATGTACCGTTCTATCAGGAGGAGAAAAAGTGCGCTGCATGATTTCCAGAATGATGCTTCAGAATCCAAACCTTTTGGTCATGGACGAACCGACCAACCACCTTGACTTGGAATCCATTACTGCATTTAACAATGCCATCATCGATTACAACGGAACGGTGCTGATGACTTCTTATGACCATGCTTTTGTACAGTCTACTGCCAACAGGATCATAGAATTCACTCCCAAAGGTACGATTGACAGGAGAATGCCTTATGACGATTACCTTGAATCAGCCGAGATCAAGGCGCTTCAGGAGAAGATGTATAGTTAGACGTGAGATGTGAGACAGGAGATTTGAGACTTTGATGGTCTATAATACAGGAGAATTTCTAAAACAAGATATTAAATAGATATTGGATATTAATTGATATTTTGTTTGGACAAACCCTAATATCCAATATCAATCAGTAACCATTAATATCCGAACATAGTTAAACCACATTTAATTTAAAGCCAAAATTGCTCCTAACTGCCATCATCATCTACCTTTTGATCACAGTAGCGATCGGTGCTTGGTCATCGAAGCTGGTCAAAAACTCCAATGATTTTGTGTTGGCGGGCAGGAAGTTGCCGCTTTTTCTGTCTGCATCGGCATTGTTTGCGACTTGGTTTGGATCTGAGACGATCTTTGGAGCTTCTGCCGAATACCTCGAATCGGGATTGCAGGGAGTGATTGAAGATCCATTTGGAGCTGCTCTTTGTTTGATATTATTTGGGGCATTTTTCCTCAAACCCATGTACAGGATGAATGTGCTGACTTTGGGGGATGTTTATAAAAAGCTTTTTGGAAAGAGGGTAGAGTTCATATCCTCTCTTTTTATGATTCCGGCATACTTTGGGTATGTGGCGGCACAGTTGGTGGCCTTGGCACTCATTTTCACTAGCCTGACAGACCTTAGCATTTCTCAGGGAATTATGATCAGTGCTGCCATAGTAGTCTTTTACACTTTCTTGGGAGGCATGTGGGCAATTTCGATTACCGATTTTATCCAGACTACTTTGATTGTAGTTGGACTCGTTTGGGTTTCTGTTTTGGTAGCCCAAAAGGCCGGAGGTGTCATGCCGATTTTGGAATCAGCACCTGAAGGAAGTTTCCAGTTTTTTCCCGATGCCAACCCCATTTCTTGGCTCAACTACCTAGGTGCATGGATGGTCATCGGACTTGGCAGTATTCCGAGTCAGGATATCTACCAAAGGGTCATGTCCTCAAAATCCGAAAAGGTAGCGATCAAGTCGACTTATCTGGCAGGAATATTTTATGTAACAGTGGGTATTTTGCCATTGTTCATTGCCTTAGGGGCAAAGTTTCTGTATCCTGAAATCTACCTAGAAAACAAACAAATGCTATTGCCGGAAATGGTTCTTCTCCACAGTGGCATGCATGTGCAGATTCTGTTTTTTGGCGCATTGATTTCTGCCATCATGAGTACGACTAGTTCAGGTCTGCTCGCTCCTGCAGCGATCCTCTCTGAAAACCTCATTAAACCTTATTTTGGAAAGCGGCTTGATGAAAAGCATTTCCTTCTGATCCTGAGATGTAACATAATCGTCGTAGCTTTGATAGCCACCCTTTTGGCACAATGGAAAACCAATATCTACGAACTTGTCGCCGGGGCTTCCATCTTATTGATGGTCTCCTTACTCGTCCCTTTGACTGCCGGATTATATTGGAAAAAAGCCTCAGAAGTGGGAGCTTTGATGTCCATCATATTGGGAATGATAGCCTATATCATTTTTGAAATGATAGAATTACCGATTTATTCCCACATTCCCGCTTTGGGAATCAGCGCAATCGCGATGCTTGTGGGTACTTTGATTTTCCCAAAAAACAAAAGCCATGCTCCCCTATCCCATCATCAAACTCCTTAAAGGAAAAGAGATTTCAAGTCTCAGAAAACACCATTGGATCTTTTCGGGTGCGATTGCTTTCAAAGATGAAGCGCTCAAAAACGGTGAATTGGTGCAGGTTCATAGCCATAAGGACCAACTTCTCGGTGTAGGTCATTTCCAATATGGCTCGATCATGGTAAGGATGGTGAGTTTCGAGGAGGAATTGATTGATCAGAATTTTTGGAAAAAAACGCTTACTCAATCCTATCAACTACGAGAAGCAATTGGCCTGACCGACAATCCTGCGACCAATGTATACAGATTGGTTCATGGGGAAAGTGACGGTTTGCCGGGTTTGATCATTGATTTTTACAATGGCACAGCTGTCATCCAAACCCATCATATTGGCATGTACCGGCATGTGAAGGAAATCAGTCAGGCACTTCAGATTGTATTGGGATCAAAACTGCAATGTGTCTATGACAAAAGCGCGGAGACTTTGCCAAGGGATTTGGGGGTTGAAAACAGGGTTGTTTTCGGTCAACCCGAAACCAACATGGTGCAGGAATATAGCTGTCATTATGAGATAGATTGGGAAAAAGGTCAAAAAACCGGCTTTTTTGTCGATCAGCGGGAAAACAGGTTTTTGCTTGGAAAATACAGCAAAGGCAAGAAAGTCCTCAATACCTTTTGCTATTCCGGTGGGTTCTCGGTTTCGGCCCTGAAAGCCGGAGCATCAGAAGTCCATTCGGTGGACATTTCTGCCAAAGCCATAGAACTGACAGATAGAAATGTGGCCTTGAACGCAGGATTTGAAGGAAAACACAAATCCATCGTCGCTGATGTGGTGAAGTACATCCGTGAAATCGAAACCAACTATGACATCATCGTCCTTGATCCTCCTGCTTTTGCCAAAAACCTAAAAGCCAAACACAATGCGGTTCAGGCTTACAAGAGGTTGAATCTTGAAGCTTTGAAGCATATCAAAAAAGGAGGAATCCTGTTCACATTCTCCTGTTCTCAGGTAGTGGACAAACAGCTTTTTGCGAATACCATCACGGCGGCAGCCATGGAAGCCGGCAGAAATGTCAAAATCCTCCATTACCTTTCCCAGCCCGCCGACCACCCAATCAATATTTTCCATATGGAAACAGAATATTTGAAGGGATTGGTGGTTTATGTGGAGTGAACGGAGAACGAAATCTTCGTCACGCTGAGGCACGAAGCGTCTCATTCTTAATTTACGAATTACGAATTTTGATTTACGAGGCAATCAGAAATTTTGAGATTTTATGAGCAAGTTGTTGGGATGAAGGTCCTGTCACTTTAAGACATCACCCTGATTTGTAATAATGCGCAATCCAATTTTGGAAATTTCTCAAATTTTCAAACCAAATAGTGCCATTATAGGAATTACGCTTAATTTTAAACCAAAATAAAAAACGAAATATGTACACAGGATTACAACATTTACATTCCGGCCTAGCATACCTTGCTTTGGCTGCTTTGGTCATAGTGATGATTTACGCTTTAATCGGCTCTTTGAGTGGAAGGGAATTTACCGAGAAAGACAGAAAATTTGCCATGATAGGTTTCATCTTGGCGCATACCCAATTACTTATTGGCTTGATCCTCTATTTTGTCAGCCCATTGGGTTTTTCTTTGTTGACAGGCGGTGGTGCCATGGCCGATAAAGTTGCGAGACTGACCGCATTGGAACATCCTGTGATCAATATCCTAGCTATCATCATCATTTCTGTAGGTTATATCCGCGCAAAAAAAATGACTGAAAGCCGTGCTAGATTCAGATCCATTTACATGATGTATGCTATTGGTCTGGTTTTGATTCTGTCCAGAATTCCTTGGTCAAACTGGTTGGGTTGATAAGTAATCAGTCTCAGTATTCAGGGGGCAGTTTTGAGTAAACAGTATTCAGTAGGCAGTAGGCAGTATCAGTGTTCAGTAAACGTTTGCAGTATTCATTAGGATGTCAGAGTAGGTAATTGGCAGTTTCTGGAAAACTGAACACAAAGTAAGAGATATCTAAAAACTGTATTACCAAACACTGATTACTGTCTTACAACTGATCACTGTCTTACAACTGATCACTGTGAACTGTAAAATGACCACTGTAAACTGCCTACTATTTTCCCACATAAATTTCCACCAACTTTTCGGCACATCGCTCCCCATCCATTGCCGCAGAGACAATTCCACCTGCATATCCTGCCCCTTCCCCACAGGGAAACAATCCCTTGATGACCGGATGCTCAAAACTTTCCTTATCTCTAGGAATTCTGACTGGGGAGGAAGTTCTGCTTTCCACCCCAATGATTTGGGCATCGTTTGTCAGGTAACCTTTCATTTTTTTGCCAAAATCAATAAATCCCTGCCTAAGTCTTTCTGCAATAAAATCCGGTAAAACCTCATACATATCCGCCGAGACCAATCCTGGTTGGTAGGAAGTGTCCAACAGACTTTTACTGACCCTTTTCTCAGTAAAATCAACCAAACGCTGCGCTGGAGCAGTTTGGGTTTCCCCACCTGATTTCCAGGCTTTTTGTTCCACTTCAGCTTGGAACATCATCGCTGCAAGCGGCCCGTATCTTTGGTATTGGGGAAGGTCTTCCAATTCGACGGCTACAACGATTCCCGAGTTGGCAAACTTGCTGTCCCTCCTACTTGGACTCATGCCGTTGACCACAATCTCGCCCGGAGAAGTGGCTGCAGGTACAATAAATCCACCCGGACACATGCAAAAAGAGAATACACCCCGCTGCTTTCCTTTGAAAATAGTCTGATTGACCAATGCATAAGAAGAAGCGGGCAAATACGGCCCACGGTCAATCTCACAATGGTATTGGATGCGATCAATGAGGTTTTGGCTGTGTTCCACCCTGACCCCCAATGCAAAAGGCTTGGCCTCTATCAAAATCTTTTTGGAATGGAGCAGATGAAAAATATCCCTTGCGGAATGCCCGGTGGCAAGAATGACACCTTTGCCCATGATTTTTTCTCCATCCTGTGTGACTACTCCCTTTATTTGGTTTCCTTCCAAAATCAAATCTGTCACTTTGGTTTCAAAAAGTATCTCTCCGCCTGCATCTAGAATACTTTGGCGGAGTTCAGACACCAAAATGGGCAATTTGTTGGTCCCAATGTGGGGATGGGCATCCACTAAGATTTCTTCGGTAGCACCATGAGCTACCAATATTTCCATAATCCTTCTGATGTCCCCACGCTTTTTGGAACGGGTATAAAGTTTTCCGTCAGAGTAAGTGCCTGCCCCACCTTCTCCAAAACAGTAATTGGATTCAGGAT
>NZ_CDSBKL010000256.1:0-6033 GCF_977115555.1 Aquiflexum sp. | reverse complement strand
AGAAGCTCTTCATGGAGACCTTTCTCAGGCCCAGAGAACAAAAGTAATGGGCAAATTCAGAAAAGGACAAGTATCTATTTTGGTTGGCACAGACGTAGCTGCAAGAGGAATTGATGTGGACAATGTAGAAGTTGTATTCAACTTCGACCTTCCTTTGGACGAAGACAATTACGTACACAGAATCGGTAGAACCGGACGTGCAGGCAAATCAGGTGCTGCTATCAGTTTTGTAACAGGTAGAAAAGACATGTTTAGGATAAGGGATTTGGAGAAATTCATCAAAACCTCCATCTCTAAAATGGCCCCTCCTTCTGTGGCTGACTTGGTTGAATTGAAGAAAACACAATTGATCAAGGACGTTTACAGACAATTGAACAAAACTGAAGACAATAGCTTCTATGAAGACACTATCGGACAGATGCTTACTGAAGGTTTGACCATGGAGCAGATTGTTCTGGGACTTGCAAAAATCCAAATGGCTGATGCTGTCCACGAAATGGAAGATCAAAACTTTGATCTTGACCTTGGAAGAGGTGGAGAAAGAAGTGGAGACAGAGACAGAGGCGCAAGAAGATCTGAAGGAAGGGATTTTGGAAGAGGAAGAGACAGAGATTCAGGACGAAGCGGTAGCAGAGAGCGTGGAGGAAGATTTGAAAGAAGCGATAGAGGGGATAGACCTGAGAGAGCAGAAAGAGGTGACCGACCTGAAAGAGGCGAAAGATCTTTTGACAGAGACAGAGGTCCTGCAAGAGAAAAAGGAGTAAGAGAGCCGGGAATGGCACGTCTATTCCTTAACCTTGGAAAGAAAGACAGAATCAGACCAAACGATATCGTAGGCGCCATTGCAGGTGAAACAGGTGTCCCGGGAAGAAGCATTGGTGGCATTGATATATTTGACAATTTCTCTTTCGTAGATGTACCTTCCAAAGATGCAGAACACGTGATCAAAGTGATGAAAAACAATACAATCAAAGGTATTACTGTAAATATGGAAATCTCAAAAGCTTAATTGTTACCAAACAAAAAGCAATAGAAGATTAATTTCAGAAAGCGCAGTCTCTTAGAGATTGCGCTTTTTTTGTGGACAATAATTCAGACAACAAGATGAATATGTATTTTAGCAAATTATTATAAAAGACAATGCAGCTTTTCTTCCACGACAACATCACAGAGAACATTTTCTACCTTGATCAGGAGGAATCAAAACACCTGATCAAGGTCTTGAGAAAAAGCCAAGGAGATAAAGTGGATTTTACTGATGGTCAGGGTTATCTCTACCGCTGTGTTGTTTTGGATAGCAATCCAAAAAAAGCGGGAATAAAAGTGATGGAAAGGCTTTTTGATCCGGAAGACGATTATTACATCCACCTAGCCATCTGCCCTACCAAGAATCCTGATAGGATGGAATGGATGATAGAAAAAATCACTGAAATAGGAGTTCACGAAATCACCCTAATGGAATCAGAACATTCGGAACGTTCATTTCTAAAACTTGACAGATTGGAAAAGAAAATCGTGTCCGCATGCAAGCAAAGTTTAAAGACAAGGATCCCGAAGCTAAATCCAATTTGCGAAATGAAGGATTTGGTGGTCAACAAAAAATTTGATACTTATCAGCGGTTCATCGCCTATGTTGACAAAGAGAATAACCAACACCTTTTCGAAAAAGCCAAACCAAATGGGGCTTATTTGGTGTTGATCGGACCTGAAGGGGATTTTTCGTCTCAGGAAATTGACCTTGCTTTCAAGAATTTCTTCCTTCCCTGTTCTTTAGGGAAAAGTAGACTCAGAACTGAAACCGCCGGACTTGCTGCGGTCCATACTTTACAATTGGTCAACAACATACCATTAAAATAGCAATTTCATTCTTGAAGGATTTGGAAAAAACTATGGACAACAGTTACAGAAGTTTATCAAAAATTTAGGAAATCTTCTTTTTTTGCCCGCACAAAAAGCTATTTTTACTGATACAGATTTGAAATTTATTAATTGAAAACTTCTCAAATGGAGTGTGAAGAAAATACGATTGTGAGGCAGGCAGAAAACAAAGAGTTAGATAATTATCTGACCATATTGCTCACTACTGATGAGGATGATGACCGCCCCGTTTATCTTTCAGGGAATTTCAATCAATGGATCACTCAGGATAACAAATACCTGATGAATAAACTTGCTAAGGGGAAGTATTCCTTTACCTTCCCCTCTGATTTCATATTTCCCTCAGAATTGATTTATAAATTCACCAAAGGGGATTGGTCAGAAGTTGAAATTGACAAATTCGAAAACAAAACACCGAACAGGCACTGTAAGAAAAAATCAGGCATCCAAAAAGAACATGTACCAAGATGGCGTCAAAATTGGCTTCCTTATAGGCCAAGCCAATTACCTCAGGTACATTTGATTTCCGAAGAATTTGAAATTCCACAGCTTAATAAGACCAGGAAAGTGTGGGCTTTGCTCCCCCATGATTACAATACTTCCGAAGAAAAATACCCAGTCCTTTACCTACAAGATGCCCAAAATCTATTCAATGAGAATTCCCCTTTTGGTAATTGGCAAATAGACAAAAAACTCGCGGTAATGTCGGACTACGGCATTGGGAAAATCATCATCATTGCCATTGAACATGCTGAAAAAGAAAGGGTTTTGGAATACAATTTTGGCAAGACATTGCTTGGAAAAGGACAGGGGAAACAATATATCCGTTTTCTCACCGATACACTGAAGCCATTTGTGGACAAAAATTTCCGAACCAAACCTGAAAGAGAATTTACAGGAATCGGAGGAAGTTCAATGGGAGGTTTGGTAAGTTTATTCAGTGGCTTGATATATCCTGAGGTATATGGCAAGCTCATGATCTTCTCCCCTTCTCTTTGGGTAATCCCCAAAATCAAATTTTCCTTTTTGGATTTTTTTGAACCTTTGGAAACCAAAATCTACCTGTATGCAGGTGGTGAAGAAAGTGCCACTATGGTCTCCCACATCAAGAAATTCAAAAAAAGACTGCTCAAAAGAGACAACCTTGGAGAAAAAATAGAAATTCAACTCAGTATCAATGAGAAAGGAAAACACAATGAGACATATTGGAGTGATGAATTTCCCAAGGCTACCGAATGGCTTTTCTTCAGCAACCGAAAAGGCGATATATAAAAAAAAAGAACCATCTATTGTTCAGACTCAGGGGTTTTAAAGAATAGTTCTTTAACTTTTGAAAATTGAAAAATCACTTTACCTTGTTACTATAGTTCAAAACAAAAGGTTTTCTGGTTTTACTTTACCAATCCCACGTTTTTTACCTCACGATTATCCCCAATTAAAAATGAAAATATCCCCAATAAAATCCCTAGAAAACTTCAAAGGTTTGGTTATCATCCCTTTTATTGAAATTGAAGAAAGTGATCAAGCCATTTCATTCGAATCATTTTCCATTTCAAAAAATTTGTTTTCAGGTAAAAAAGACAGCCAATTTATAATAGAGGACAAAGATTCTGAAAGGATTTTTCTTTTGGTGGGACTTGGAAAGGAACCCACTTATAAAAGCAACAAAACAGCATTCAGAAGATTAACCTCAAAACAGGAACACCTATTTGAGAAAAAGGCTATGATTTGGTTGGATGACACTATGGATTCGGATTTCCTTGAAGCCGCAGTGTCAGGTTTAATGCTTGGTACTTACAGATTAGGTCATTACAAGCATACCGAAAAAGGACCCAAAAACTGGTCAAAGGTCAATATTTCCGTATTGTCAGATATCAAGGAGCCGAAAAAAATCATTGAAAAGGGGCTGAAGATTGCTGCTGCCCAAATTGAAACTTTTAATTTGGTGGACTTGCCACCAAACAAAGTCACCCCTAAATACCTGGCTGATTGGGCTATTGATACAGGAAAAAAATATGGCTTTGAGGTCAAGGTCCTTGATAAAAAGAAAGCAGAAAAAGAAAACCTAAAGGCATTTTTGGCAGTCGGTCAGGGAAGCTCTCGTGAACCTCAGTTTATCATCATGAAATACAGGTCCAAAGCTGCCAAAAACCATGTTGGATTGGTGGGTAAAGGAGTCACATTTGATACAGGAGGGCTCAATATTAAAACCCAAGGCATGGTCCACATGAAATGTGATATGGGAGGTGCGGCTACTGTATTGGGGGCCATGCAACTGATTGCGGACCTTGGACTGAATGTAAACATTACCGCTGTAGTTCCATGTGTTGAAAATGCGATTGACAGCCATTCTTTTTTGCCTTCTGATATTATTGGAAGCTACAGCGGCAAAACCATTGAAATTATCGATACCGATGCTGAAGGAAGGCTGATTTTGGCAGATGGGCTCTCCTACCTGATCCAAAATTTCAAACCTGATACCATCATAGATTTTGCAACATTGACAGGAAGTGCAGTCGGCACCTTCGGATATGAATGTGCAGCTCTGTTTTCCAAAAATGAAGGTTTATTGAATAATCTTCAGAAAAGCGGCGAAAGTATCGGAGAAAGGCTGTGGCCTCTTCCGATGTGGGATGAGTACAAAACCGAGATGGATTCCGAAATTGCCGATATCAAAAATTACCATGGCAAACCCATTGCAGGTGCAATCACTGCTGCAAAATTTTTGGAGTTTTTCACAGAAAACCATGCTTCATGGGCCCATATTGACATTGCGGGAACGGCATTCGGAGATTCTGAATTTGCAAAAACAAAACATGCCACTGCTTACGGTGTACATTTATTGATTAAATTGTTAGAAAATCTTTAAACTATGGAAGATACTCCCAAGACATTTTTATGTATTTCCAACTATTACAAGGGAAATGCATTTTTGATTGCTTTAAAAAAAGCAGGAAACAAAGTGTATTTAATTACCTCAGAAAAACTGAGGGAAAATAATTGGCCAAGGGATTATATCGATGAGATATTCTTTATGCCCGGACAGGATCTGGATTGGAATCTTGAAACTTTATTGATCGGAGTTGGAGGATTGATGAAAGGTGTAAAGATTGACGCCATAGTAGCTTTGGACGATTATGATGTGGAGAAAGCTACTTTCCTTCGGGAAAATCTCCGAATCCCGGGAATGGGACAAACAACAGGAAGATATTTTAGAGACAAACTGGCTATGAGGATGAGGGCACAGGAAGCAGGAGTTTTGGTACCTGCCTTTTCTGCCCTTTTCAATGACGAAGAAATTAACCATTTCGCAGACACTGTACCAGCCCCTTGGGTGTTGAAACCAAGGTCTGAGGCCTCAGCACACGGCATCATCAAAGTTCATGACAAAGAAAGCCTTTGGCAAAATATCCATGAAATGGGAGACAACCGACTGAGGTACCTTGTGGAGCAATTTAAACCCGGAGATGTCTACCATGCTGACGGATTGAATCTTGAAGGAAAAAGTCTTTTTTGTACAGTTTCCAAATACCTAGCTACACCAATGGAAATCTCGCAAGGAGGCGGAATATTCAGAAGCGCCAATGTCCCTTATGGTTCGGAAGATGATAAATCCATGAGGGAAGCCAACGAACAAGTGATGAAAGCCTTTGGGATGAAAAATGGTGCCAGCCATACTGAATTTATCAAAGGAAAAGAAGATGGCAAAGTCTACTTTCTGGAGACATCATCAAGGGTCGGCGGCGCACACCTCGCCGAAATGGTGGAAGGTGCTACCGACATCAGCTTATGGGTTGAATGGGCAAAAATCGAGGACGCTATTGTGAAAGGCAAAAAATATACGCTGCCCAAAGTGAGGAAAGGCTATGCAGGTATTGTCCTGACTTTGTCAAAATTCCAAGATCCTGATCTTTCGGCATTTAATGATCCTGAAATTTGTTTCAGAGTTCCTCTTGATTATCATGCCGGGCTTGTCGTGAAATCTGACAAACATGCTAGGGTAAGATCACTGCTCGATGATTATGCTGAAAGATTGAGTCAAGGAGTTTCCTCTGTGGCCGAACAGGAAAAGGTTAAAAAATAACTTTCCAGATTGCGTGATTTTTATTTTTGTACCTTTAGCAAATATGTAATATAACAACCTGGTATCCAAAA
>NZ_CDSBKL010000255.1:0-6067 GCF_977115555.1 Aquiflexum sp. | reverse complement strand
TTTGCTGTGATAATCCTCCCTAGCTTTGATCAATAAGCCAAAAAACAAATCCAATTCCTTCAACTGAGTTTCAGAAAACAAAGAATCGGTTTCCAATAAAACAGAATCATACCCTCTGTCCTTTTTAAAAATCGAATAAGAATTGCCAATTTTCAGGAATCCTTTTTCATTTAAAATTTTCTGAGATTTTGGTACCAATACGTTCAGGAACACTTCTGTAATTTCGAGTTTTAGACTGTCCTTTTCATATAAATTCCAATAAACCATCGAATCTTTTAAAGTGACATTGATTGATTTTTGGTTGGTAAAATCTATTATTTCCTTACTTTCAATAAAATCCGCAATCAAGTTATCAGAATAGAAATAAGGGTATAAAATCTGGGTTAAATGTGCATCGGCATTTTGCGGGTTTTTTACCAAAGTCAAGATCACTTCTGTATCACTTGTTTTATTGTAATTCAAAACCTTATGGGTATTCAAGAAAGCCGAGTCAACATCTACCGTCCGCATTGAAATCTTGTCAATGTTACCAATTACCAAATCATTTCGCTGTAGGCTTGCTATGTTCAAATTGAACGCAGTCATATATTCTACTGCATCGTTGTACCAAAAATAGACCGGCGATGGTACCTGCTTGGCAAATTGATCTATCCTGTCCTGCAATTGCCAATCTGTCCTCAGATTTTCCAACAAAATCATTTCATCATCATCCAAAACCCCGTCGGCTGCAATTTGTAAAATGGTTTTGGAAAAATACCCATAATTAGTCGTTGTGCCGAGCATGGGTAGTTTTTGAAGCCTTGAGATGGAAAATGCAATGTTCTTCTTTTTTTGTTCAACCGTTCTAAATAGTTTATTGTCTAGCTTGGAAGCAAGTTCCAACGAATCCAGAATGGTAATTTCCTTACCAAGCAATGAATCAAACAAACTCAGCTCAAACCTGCTTACGGCCTCGTCTGATTCGATTTGTGCTACTAGTTCTGAGATTTTGTCATGATGGAAAACAACCTTTTTAACATCCTTTCCGGTGATCAGCGAGAATAGGTTTTTGAGTGTTTCAGCACCTTGGATTTCAGCATTTTTCAGTATTTCTGCCCTATGTGCAAATGACATCAGTTTTTCCACGCAGTATTCCTTGACCTTTTTGGCATCTTTGAAATCAACCTTACCATTGTAATCCAGGATTTCAAAACCGGGAATTCCTTTTTCAGGAATAAACCATGGATTGATATCGGCATTGAGGATAGAAGGGGCCAAACCAAAAATATGTACCTCCTTCACATCATCGTATATGACAATTGCAGAAGGATCAAGATTTGTAAAATCAAAACCTGCTTTGACCCATCCTCTCCCCACCATGGCAAGCTTTTTTCTGGTTTCTTTCCTGCTAAAATCCGCCAATTTATTTTGGTAATAAAAATCCATAAAATCCACTGAAGCAAGAGAATCCTTGGCAGATGGAGCTTCCTGGTATATCAAAAACAAGGCTTCTTCTTTGTTACGGGCACTTGGATTCCAATCTTCATCTTTCTTTTTTTTGGTTTTTATACGGTACAGGTACTCCAACATATCATCATATAGTGGATCTACAGCGACATCATCAAGGTATCCATGATAGTTCAACTTGTCCATGATGTTTCTGCTATCCACTTCGTGTCTGATAATCCGCCTCCAATTACTGACTGGAGTCATTTTCTTGTATTCTTCATCCCTCTCATCCTTTGATAAGCTCTGAAAGTTC
Source organism: Aquiflexum sp. (assembly GCF_977115555.1). Lineage (NCBI taxonomy): Bacteria > Pseudomonadati > Bacteroidota > Cytophagia > Cytophagales > Cyclobacteriaceae > Aquiflexum > Aquiflexum sp. Next base: position 4,326 of record NZ_CDSBKL010000255.1, on the reverse strand, counting down.
TTTAGGTTTTTGATGGCTGATTTGATGTCTTGATATAAAATCTCTCCTCTTGTCCTGATATTTTCATCTTCGATCAAATTAAGCCTTGCCTCGTCTATGGAAGCAATCACTTCTCCATAATATTCCGCAGTTACCAATTGCCCGATCTGCCGGACTTCAGTGACCATGTTTGCGGTGTCATTCAATTTAAGCCCTCCGCCAAAAATCCCAAATGGGTTCCATATAAATAGCCCTATCACAATCCCCAAAACGATGAGGATGTCCAATAAAAACTTCCAGTTTTTGAGGAATAGGCCTATCATTGTTCTACTATAGTTTCGGTATCTACCAATAAATTGACCTGTGAAATGATCAGGTCGTCGCTTTTGAAGGTGATATAAATCTCCTCATATCCAAGCGAAGCCAAGAGGATCTGAAACAACTGCCTCGTATTGTTTTGGGTTGTCCGGACTATTCCTATGTATTGAAGGTTTTCCCGGATATCAAGTTCTGCAAGCCTGAAAAATTCCTCTTGGTCCCTGATGTTTATCTTGTTCAAAAACACTTTTGGGTCTGATATCAAGGAATCTTCCACAAAGCTCGCAGGAGGATAGGAAAAGTTTATAACCTCAATACTCGGCAGGTCTAAGTGGATTTTTGATCCATCAATCCTGATATCATTTTCCCTGATTTTGCTCAGATCTATACCGGCTTTTACTTTAGCCTGTGAATAAGCCATAAAACTTGCCTCGCTTATTTTCAGAAGTGCCAGTTTTTTGGTTTTGGTACCAAAGACTATTTTGTCTATCACAAACTCAGTGGTAGCCAAATCTGAAGCATTTTGGATTTTCCCCACTACCAAAGCCCGGTCGTTCTTTTTACAAGAAGAAAAAAGAACCATCAGGGCGATGACTGCAAACAAAGAATTCCCGCGAAGGAATGAATTAAGCGTCCTCATGACTGCATTTTTTTAAATTTCTCGTAGGCTGCCTGGAGCTTTATGTCATATTTATTGACTTTGTAGCCGCTGCCGTTATAGCCATAAGCGAAACTTGCCCAATCATATTTTCCTGGATTTTCCTCAGAAATAAAGTTGATCAATGGAGTTCCCTTGAGCTTTTTCGTTTTGATAAATTCCAAAAAATCCATAAAATGGTATTTCTCATGCTCATGCTGTTTCTCCTCAAAATCCTTGTAATCGGCATATTTCCTGCCTTTGATATTGTGATTTAGGTTTTCTCCAAGAATCTGGAACAATCCCCAAGAGGCTGAGAAAACAGCGATTTCAGGATCAATTTGCCTGGCTCGGTCAAGTCTGTCGTATTCAGAAATTCCCCCTTTGTAGTATTGTCTTGTCCAGCTTTTGTAAAGGATATCTTCATTGCTTTTTTGGAGTTTCAGGATTTCTTCCTCAGGCATTTTCCTGATGCTGCTCAATAATCTCCACATCAGATGGCCTTCAAACAAAATCTTGGCACGTCCGTCACTCAGGTGGCCTCTTCCTGAGGATTCTACAGAAATTACAGCTTTGACCACAGGAAGGGAAAGGAATATGTTCTCTTTCTCAGCAAGGTTTTCGAGGATTTCAATAATCTCTTCGTCATTCAGGATTTTGCCGTTGATATTATCCATGATTTGGACAAAGGCAAAATTATTGGCTACAGGAAGCTGTTCACCTTTAGATTCTAATAATGCATTTTTTAGGTTGGTAATGGGTGAACCGGCTGCAGGAGGTTGATTTAAGTCTTCAACTGTTTCCTGACCTTCCATAAACTCCCTGTCATCATCGCCCAATGAATCGTCCTCTTCTAAACTTGGAGGTGGAGTTCCTGCGCTTGGCATGATTCCTTCAGGAAGTTGGGAGGAAGGCGGGGAAGATGGAGGAGTAAGGCTGCCATCGGCCTGCTGATTGGGATTTTTCCACCTTTCCCTGAAGTATTTCAATGACTTATCACCAAAATAGAAGGCGATCATCATCAAAAATGCCGTCTCAAAAAATTCAAACTGCTGTATCCTTAAGGCTATAAGGTCACTACTGAGTTCTTCTGAACCCATACTGCTGATCAATAAGGATATGCCACCAATCAACAAGGTAAATGCAATCATTCCCCTCACAGTACCTGGAGGCAAACCGAATGTCTGACTTCGATAAGGATTGTACAAAGGCTCACGGACACCACTTGCCGGAAGGTCTATTCCAAATTCCCTTGCATCTCTCTTTGCTTCGGCAATCTTCGCCCATTCACCATCAGTAATTCCAAAATTGATATTATAATGATAAACTGACCATACGAAGTAGATCATAAATACAGCTAACCAAATCACCATGATCAGTAATCCGACAATCGAAAAGAGATTTTTCTTTTCAATATACATCAGTATGCTATAGAATATGGTAATCAGAACAAGGGTGATAGCAAATACAATTGTGCCTTTAAAAAACACATCATGGTATTTGTTCACATAATAAGAATTGATCTTTTCTTCGGTTTTGAAATGCCGGATCAAAATCCCATAAATCAAACCCACAGCAATGATAGCCGGAATCGTCAAGGACAGGACCACATCTTTTTCTTCTGTAAAAAAGTTTCTGATCAAAAAACCTATGGCCACAGCCATCAAAATGGTAGCTACGATTTTAATGATCAGCTTGTAAAGGGCGCTTTGTGTTTTCATAGTGATGGGAGTTTACTTCTTTCAAACCAGTCCTCATTTAATATTTGAATAGTGACAGGCTCATTTGATTTGAGCAATGCACTTACAGTTTTATAGAATCTTTCGAATGCATTTCTTGAGTATTGGAGGGACTTAGAAGTTCCCGCTGATACCCCATCCGCTATCAGTATACAGCCATCTGTGTTTTCATGGGTATTTCCGACATGGATATAGACATTCTGAAAATTGGGGATGTTTTTTATCTCAAGGTGAAAATCAAACCAGTCCCCATAAGTCTTTCTGTATTTCTTTGTTAAGTCACTTTCTGTTTTATAAAAATCCAAAGGGTAAATCCCTGAGGGAATTCTTGTCTTTTTTTGGATTTTGACATCCTGATGGGCATCCTCCAAGGTGTATGCAAAAAACTTATTTCTCAAAAAAATCAATCCAAGGGTGGTTTCCCCATCATCTAGGTACCTTAATATTGTCAAGGTGCAACTACCCAATGCCGTACCGGATTCTGATTTGGCATTGTTAAGACGAAGCTCCAGGTCTTTGATCTTTTGTTCCAATCCTGAGGAATCCGGAATTTCTTCCTTGGCAACAGGAGCTGAAATTATAGGAGCAGATGTTTGTAAGCCTGTTGGATTTGTTGGTTTTTCTTTGTTTGAAGTAAAGGCAGAAGCGAGTTTTTGATATCCTTTCTCAAACAAGACTACCACGTATCCGATAAAACCAATGATGTAAAGCCATACTTTGCTCAATAACTCCGGATTGGTCACAAAGATCAGAACCAGAATGGCAATACATGCAATGACTAGTAGTGCGGCTAAGTTTTTCATTAAAATTCAATGGGGAAAACCTGAAATCAATCGAGATACTCAAAAAAGACTATAAATAATTCTAAAATTTAAATATTAAGCCGTTAACAATCAAGGAAATATTGATTTTTCATTCTTTGTTGATTTTTTAGATAAAGGATACATAAACATAAAGCGGATTAAAAGCTATCTATAAATGGAAGTATTAACAGGAAAAGAAGGGAATCCAATACAAAACCATATCCATTCAAATCACTTAAATACATTTTATCAAGAAAGCGCAAAAAAAGAGAAGAAATCATCACTGATAATGGCTGGATTTGCTTAAATTTTCAATCTAATCAATAAAATATTAATCAAATGGCAAACTACAACCTTCGAATTAATGGAAACGAATATAACGTTGACGTTGAGGACGATACGCCACTCCTGTGGGTTTTGAGGGATCATGTCGGCTTGGTCGGGACCAAATATTCCTGCGGAATAGCCCAATGCGGCGCCTGTACAGTTCATATAAATGGTGAAGCTACCTTTTCCTGTACCTTGCCTGTTTCTAGTATAGGTTCTGATGAAATCACTACTATTGAGGGTCTTTCATCAGAAGGTCACCATCCTGTTCAAAAAGCATGGGATGAAGTGGACACTGCCCAATGTGGTTACTGCCAGGCAGGTCAGATCATGACTGCCGCTGCGTTTTTGAGAAAAAACCCTAAGCCAACCATGGAAGAAATCGAAAACGCAATGAACAGAAACCTTTGTAGGTGTGGCACATACCATAAAATCCGTGAAGCAGTGGCCTTAGCAGCAAAAATTAAATAATCATGGCAAATCTAACGAAAACAAATAGGAGGGATTTCCTCAAAATAGCAGC
>NZ_CDSBKL010000254.1:0-6075 GCF_977115555.1 Aquiflexum sp. | reverse complement strand
AAAAAGATTCCAAATTGGCTTTTTCTGAAAGCATACGTTGGCTAAGACTGTCAAACTGTTGGGTTTGATACAGTCTGGCATATTCCTCTTTCAAGGCTTCGTTACTACCCAATTGAATGTACTTGAAATAGGTCTCGGACAAAAGCTCCATGTCTGTCACCAATTCATCCGAGGCATAAGTTTTTCCTTGAACAATATAAAACTGGGAACCGCTGGATCTCTTTTCAGGATTTACCTTGTCACCCATTCTTGCTGCAGCGATCATTCCTTTCTTGTGGATCAATCCGGGTACAATTTCTGCCTCTATCGTTGGCCATGTATCAGGAGGAAGTGCTTCTTTGGTAAAAACATCTCCTCCCTGAATCATAAAATCCTTGATGATCCTATGAAATTCTGTGGAATCGAATCTGCCTGCCTGTGCCAGGTCAATAAAATTCTGCTTGTGCTTTGGGGTTTCATCATATAAAACCGCATACATATCGCCATGTTTTGTCTGGATTTTGATGACATAATCCTTTTCTACTGAACAAGAGAAAAGAACCAAGGCCAACAAGAGAATTGGGATAAAACTTAACCTTTTCATCTATTTAGATTTGATTTTATTTCTTTCAATATTTCATCTCCCCCACTACCTAAGACCAATTTTGCCAATTCCTTCCCCACCTCCTCTGCTTGGAATATTTGACCCGATAAATGGTGAACGATTCTTTTGGTCCCATCCAAAGAAACAATCCCACCTTTCAGCAGAAGTTGACCTGCCCGGGTTTCTGCCAAAGCAAAAACAGGAATGCTACATCCGCCCTCCAATACCCTAAGATATGCCCTTTCAGCAAGCAGTCTAAAACCTGTCTCTTCATGGTGGCAGGCTTCTATGATTTTTGCTTTTAGATCAGGATTAAGATTTACTGAAGATTCAATGGCTACTGAACCTTGACCGACTGCCGGAGTAAACTCATCCAATGAAAGTTCGTGTCGGATCATGTTGTCGTATCCCATTCTATGCGCACCTGCATAGGCAAGCAAAAGCGCATCGCATAAGCCTGCTTCCATTTTGGCAATCCTTGTCTGGAGGTTTCCCCTAACTTCGACGGTTTTGATATGTGGGTAAAAATGCTTCAAAGTAGCGACTCTCCTTGTAGAGGAAGTTCCCAAAAGAAGAGGTTTGTCCGGATTGGAATAGTCTATGTCAGTCTGATGGCTCAGGATAATATCATTCTCTTTTTCCCTTTCGGTAAAGGCGATGATTTCAAAACCCTCCGACAAACTAGACTGCATGTCTTTAGCACTGTGAACAGCTATGTCTATATCACCCGAAGAGAGCTGCTCTTCCAATTCTTCCGTAAAAACTCCCTTGCTGCCGATTTTGGCAATAGAGACATCCAAGATCTTGTCACCCTTTGTATCGATAAGTACAATCTCGCTTTCCAGTCCCTTTATTTTAAGAAGATCCGCAATGTGATATGCCTGCCAAAGGGCCAATTTGCTTCCCCTAGTGCCTATCCTGATCGGTTTGCTCATTCTTGGTTTTCTTTTTATTTCTTTTTTTCTCGACTGATTCCTCTATGAATTTGACGATCTCCCCTGCAATATTCACCCCTGTAGCCTGCTCGATACCTTCCAATCCGGGCGAACTGTTGACCTCCAATATCAATGGTCCTCTCTCTGACTGCAACATGTCCACCCCTGCAATATCCAAACCCAATGCCTTTGCTGCACCAAGTGCTGCGGCTTTTTCCTCTTTGGTCAATTTGATGACGGTCGCAATACCTCCCCTATGGAGATTAGATCGGAATTCACCTTCCGCACCCTGCCTCTTCATGGCTCCTACGACTTTGCCATTGACCACAAATGCCCTTATATCTGCGCCTTTTGCTTCTTTGATAAATTCCTGTACAATGATCCTTGCTTTCAATCCATGAAAAGCCTCAATTACTGACTGCCCTGCTTTTTTGGTTTCGGCTAATACTACACCAAGTCCTTGGGTTCCTTCCAGTAACTTGATGATCAACGGTGCCCCTCCCACCCTTTCGATCAGGGCTTTTTCTCCTCCCTTGGAGAAATTGGTAAACGCCGTTTTGGGCATTCCCAGACCTGCTTTGGATAAGATTTGAAGACTTCTCAATTTGTCTCTGCTCCTGACAATCGCCTGTGAATCCACCGCAGAAAATACACCCATCAACTCAAACTGACGGACAACCGCTGTTCCATAAAAGGTAATGGAGGCTCCGATTCTAGGAATGATCGCATCAATACCTTCCAATTTTTCTCCTCTGTAGATGATGTAAGGCCCCTCCTGTTCGATGATGAGGTCGCAAAGGGAATGGTCTACAACCAAAGCCTCATGCCCGGCAGCCCTGATGGCTTCTGTCAACCTCTTGGTAGAAAAAAGATGGGGGTTTCTGGAAAGTACTGCAATTCTCATTTTTTCGATTTCTTTGACAGGTTAATAGCATCTACGTCCACTAAAAATCTCCCTCTTAACAATTTCCTTCCAATCAAAATTGGAATCCTCATTTTTGACCTGTCTGTAAGGGTAAATTCGGCTTCGAATTCCTCCCCAAACATAACGACTTTTGTATTCACTTTGTACCTCACTTCCTCCTGACCAAACGAATTCTTTACTTTCTTTTGGCTAAAATCTTCAGTCCGAATAAGTTTGTTTTTATATTTTCTATGCTCCTTTGAAAGTACCTTGAAATAGAGTACCGGAACTGAATCTTCGATTTTCTCTTCCGCAAATTCGCAATGGATGGAAGAGGTATAAGCGCCAGTATCGATTTTGGCGGTGACATTTTTCAGACCCCACTTTGGCAGGTGAATCTTTTCCCTTCTTCCGATTGTTTTTTTCATGGCTAAGCTGTTTGCATCGGCCTCATGATCCGCGCCAATCGAAATGACAGGTCAGCAAAAACTATCCTGACATTGGCATTCCTTTCCAGGTGATAGTGGGACTCATTCAAGGCCTGATAGATCGCCATAAGTTTTTCCTCATCGAGTACATGCACGCCTAGATTATGGATAAATTCCCTGTCCGATTCAATACTGCGCATCAATTCGGCCAATTGGGACTTGTCCAGCATCACTTCTCTAATCACATTGATGCCGCTTAGCAGGAGCGATTTTTGGGCTTCCTTGTCCTTGGAACTGAATTTATCGACAAAATCCAACATGTCATTCACATTGACAGAATAACAAGCCCTGAACCAATCTCTGACCAACCTGGTAAATTCATCTGCTACCTGATCTACCATCCTGTATGCTTCTCTCATATTCCCATCTGCCAAAGGTGCGATCTGCATGGCCGCTTCCCTTGACACATGATGCGCTTGAATCAAATGCTGCATCACTTCCTCATCTGTAAATGCCCTGACCATGATTTTTTGGGTCCTGGAAAGGATCGTAGTCAGTAATTGTTCAGGATGGGAAGTCACAAGGATAAAAAGTGTTTTGGCCGGCGGTTCTTCCAAAATCTTCAAAAGGGAATTGGCTGAGGTGGGATTCAAATATTCAGGAGACCAGATCAACATGATTTTGTATCCTCCTTCAAATGACTTGAGGGAAAGTGTTTTTATTATCTGCTTTGCAGCTGCTTTGGAAATGTTGAGCTGCTTTTTCTCAAAGTTATTTTTGTAAATCCAGTCGGAAACATTACCAAATGGTGTCTCTATCGCAAAAGTTCTGAATGAGGATGGGAAGTCAGTCTTTTTTCCTTTATTATCCTCATCCTCGTCTTCTTTACTTTCTCCCACCAATGGAAACACGAAGTTCATATCCGGATGGACAAGCCTTGACATTTTTTGGCAGGAAGGACAGGTTCCGCAAGAATCACTTATACCAGGTTGTTGGCAAAGCGTATAGGTCGCAAGTGCCAATGCCATCTTGAGGTTGGCAGAACCCTCCGGTCCATGAAACAAAAGTGCATGGGCAAGGTGGTTGTTTTTGACCGCTTGGACGATCTTTTCCTTTACTTCCTCCAATCCCGGAATAGATGAAAACAGCATATTTTATCAGGCTTCTTTGTCCCAAATACGGTAATGTCTTGTCAATTCGAAAACCTTTTGAATAATTTCTTTTTCGGTTTCGCTGTATTCCATCCCTCTTCTTTTCATGACTGCAATGGCAGTTTCCTCAAATTTTCTCACCTGAAAAGTGCTGAATCCTGATGCGCCTCCCCAAGAAAAAGAAGGAATGAAATTTCTTGGGAAGCCATCTCCAAAAACATTAGCTCCCACACCGACAACTGTACCAGTATTAAACATCGTGTTGATACCTGCCTTGGCATGGTCTCCCATCATCAGGCCGCAAAACTGCAAGCCTGTATTGGTAAATCCACCTTTGGTATAATCCCAGATTTTGACTTGAGCGTAGTTGTTTTTCAGGTTGGAGGTATTGGTGTCAGCGCCGAGGTTGCACCATTCGCCTATAACGGCATTGCCAAGGAATCCTTCATGGCCTTTGTTGCTGTAGCCAAACATCACGGCGTTGGAGATTTCTCCCCCAACTTTCGAAAATGGTCCTACAGTGGTATCTCCCCGCATTTTTGCTCCCATATTCACTGTGGATCCTTCACAAAGCACAAATGGACCTCTGATAAGCGAACCTTCCTGCACTTCGGCGTTTTTTCCGATATAGATCGGCCCTCCTTCAGCATTCAGGACGGCGGCTTTGATTTTTGCTCCCGGTTCTATAAAAACCTGTGACGGATTATATACGATAGTATGTGGATCTTCCAAAACTTCGGATTTTCTACCCGAAGTGATCAAATCAAAATCTCTCGCAATCTCAGCAGCATTGACCTGAAAAATATGCCATGATTTTTGAATCGCAGTAACTGATCCTGCAAATTGGATCCTGTCGAGATTCTTGGCTTGATCGGGATGGAAAGCAGCAGGATTTTCGGAGAACGCTGCGAGCAAAAGGTTATTGGACCAAAGTGACTCGGTGCTTTTCAGTTGGTGGATGGCTGTCCAAAGTTCCTGATCCGGGCAAACTGCGCCGTTGACCATCAAAGCAGCACCTTCTTTTTTGGGAAACTTTACAGAAAGGTAATCCTGCGTCAAAAACCCAGGCCTGTGTCCCGAATATTTTTCCCATTTCTCCGAAATCTTCAAAATCCCCACACGGATATCCCCGATAGGCCTGGTAAAAGTAAATGGCAACAAAGAACCCCGGATGGCAGGGTCATCAAATAAAATCAGATTGTCCATGATACAAAAATAAAAAAGTCTCCCGGAAAACCGATTCCGGGAGACCTTTACCTGCTGGCAGGCAGATAAAATTATTTCTTGGCGTATCTTTTGTTGAACTTGTCAACACGACCTGCTGTATCCAACATCATCTTCTTACCTGTGTAAAAAGGGTGTGAGTTAGAGCTTACTTCGACTTTGTAAACAGGATAAGTATTTCCATCTTCCCATACGATTGTCTCAGAAGTCTGGATCGTAGATTTGGTGATGAACTTATATTCGCTTGAAGTATCGTAAAATACGACATCTCTGTAATTAGGATGAATGTCTTTTTTCATTGTATTGCTATTTATCTTTTTATCGCTTTTCCGAAATGAGGCACAAAGTTATTTCTTTTTTGAAATGTATCCAAATCTTGTTTGGTAATAATTTGGCAATTGAAAGAATAAAGTATCTCGCAAAGCCGCAAGGACGCAAAGGGTTTGGGGATTTTGGTTACAATCGTTGTAGTTGTTGTAATGGTTGGGTTGTCAGGTTTTCAAGTTATCTGGTTGTCAAGTTTTCGGATTCCGTCACCCTGAGGTACGAAGGGTCTCTTGTCTCTCGGTCCTTGGATTTGAATTTTAGGTTTGTTGAAGAAAAAAACATCACGCAAAGGCGCAAGGACGCAAAGGAAAAATCTAAAACCCATTAATAGAAATTGAGAACATTTTTTTTGGGTGGTTAAAATTTAGGCAGATCTAACATTTGCTATAGGCTTTACCTTGTCACCACGACTTAGGAGATATCTATCTTTTTTTAAACCAACCCTAAAAGATTTCTCAGTTCCCGAAGAAAACGGGACAGGCTGTACCTCCTTCGAAATGACAAGGATAAGATTTTACTAAGC
>NZ_CDSBKL010000253.1:0-6080 GCF_977115555.1 Aquiflexum sp. | reverse complement strand
TTTCACTTCCGGTAATGTCCCTTTTTGCGCAGCAAAATGAGGAGGTCAGGCAAGTAATCGCTTCGATGTTTGCAGGGATGAAATCAAAAAATACTGACCTTATAAAAGCCGCTTTCCATCCTGATGCGACCATGCAGACAGTCAAAAGCGGAGAAACAGGATCTGAATTGGGATCGAATTCGGTGGAGGATTTTCTGAATCGAATCGCTTCTACTCCTGCCACAACGACCTTGGATGAGCGGATTCTTGATTATCAGATCAAAGTGGATGGAGATATGGCTGCCGCATGGACACCTTACGAATTTTATGTCAATGAGAATTTTAGCCACTGCGGTGTCAATTCATTCCAATTGATCAGAACACCGGATGGATGGAAAATCACTTATATTATCGATACAAGAAGAAAAGAAGGATGTAAGTAAAAACAATTTTCAGGAATACTTCCAATTACACTCAATTTCATATGGCATAAAAAGAAAGGAGAGGTTTAGCCTCTCCTTTCTTTTTATTTGTATTTCAGGTTTACTGGGAAAGAGGTATTTATTCCTTGATCTCAATCACCTTAAACTCAGTCCTTCTGTTGGTCTGATGTTCTTCCTCAGTTTGTGCATTCTCTATGATCAACTGTCGTTTGCCGTATCCTTTGGCCACTAATCGGCTTGCATCAATTCCTTGAGAAACAAGATAAGCTACTGCGGATTCTGCCCTTCTTTGTGTTAAGGCATCGTTATATTCATCTGTTGCACGTGCATCAGCATGCGAACTCAATTCTATTCTGATACTTGGATTGTCTTTCAGGATTTTGACCAGTTTGTCCAATTCCAATGCTGCATCAGGTCGGATATCAGCTTTGTCAAGATCATAGTAAATATTTTCAAGCACGATGGATCTTTCCAATATGAGTGCGTCCAATACCACTGTCGTATCAAGTGTGATGTTGGTGACTTCTTGGATCAGGTCCTCAGGTCTTGGAGTTTTTCCAACGGTGGTATAAGTGATGCTTTTACTGAAATAGCCGCTTTTGGAAGCAATTATAGAGAAGTTTGCATTAGGAGCTAAAGTAAACCTCAACCTTCCGTTTTGGTTGGAGAAATCTCCCCCAACATTTTTATTTGCACCATCATACAATACAACCCTCGTCTGTGGTAAAAGGACTTCTGTACCATCGTCTTTTTTCTCTTTTGTTGTCACGTTTAAGAAAACGTTGACGATTTTTGGTTTTGGTGTTTTGTCTTCAAAGAAATAAATATCATCATCTCCCAAACCACCTTCCCTATTAGATGAAAGAAATCCTTCTGTCGGATATTTGGAAAAAAAGATTCCAAAATCATCAGCCACAGAATTGATGTTTGATCCAAGGTTCTTTACTTCCCATCCTTTTTCTGTCCTTTCGGCTACGAAGAGATCCATTTTCCCAAAGCCTGCATGTCCATCAGAGGCAAAAAATATCTTCCCATCCGGTGCGACGTAAGGGAACATCTCATTGCCGGGAGTATTGATTTGGTTACCCATATTGACAGCATTTCCAAAATCTCCATTGGCAAGTTTTGTGGCTTTGTATAAATCCAAGCCGCCTTTACCATCAGGCCTTAAGGAAGAAAAATACAACTCATTGCCATCAGGGCTGAATGCCGGAGTAGTATTGGTATAAAACTCATCTTCATTGACAGGCATCCAAATGGGTTGTGTATACCCTCCGCCCCGGAAGTAGGAAACAAACAAATGTACGTCTGGTAGATCCTTTACAGATGTAGAGTTACCTCTTGCATAGATCAGCGTATTTCCATCAGGACTGACAGCCATCGATCCTTGGTTCAGGTTGTCTTCATTTCGGAATTCTGGGAGTTGTTGCACATTCTGCACATCTACTTTGATTCCTTCAGCCCTTGTTCTGAACATTTTTAAATAAGGGGTGCCTGTGGAGGCATAGATTCCACTACTTTGTCTGTTACTGGTAAAATACAAATAGCCATCATTTACCACCGGAGAATATTCTGCTAGGGATGTATTAAGGAGTTTGTAATTTTCCAGTTGCATGAATTCCCAATAATTCTGGATATCACCGATTTTTTTGAGATTGGCAAGTTCAAGCTCGACAAGCTGAAGATTTTTATCATCTAATGTCAAACCCTTTGCCTTCTCAAAAGCTTCTTCTGCCTGTTCATATTCACCTTGGCTTTTCAGACTTTGGCCTAACCTGAAATACGTTTCGTAAGTTTCCTCCTCAGCAGCTACTTTTTCATAATAGGCTTTTGATTCTTCTATCCTGTTGGAAAGCCGGTAGCTTTCTGCTACATAAAAATTAGCCTGCTTGTTTTCCGGTTCTTTCTCAAGAATCTTCGAAAAAGTGTTGATAGCAACTTGATATTCACCTGACTGAAACTGGTTTTGGCCTTTTTGGTACATGCTAGTACAAGAGGCTAGCAGTATGGGTATCAAAACAAGAAATAAAGCAATTCGCTTCATAGGTATCTTGGAATGTTTTCTTAACGTTTTAAATATAGGGTTTTTATCAAAATTAATTCTCAAAGAATTTGTTCAACCAACTTTCTTTGGCTTTGATTTTCCAGTTTTTTTCCAAATCAGACTTACTTTGGACCACAGGATTCAATACGATAGTTTCGGCTTGAAGGATGCCTTCCTTTACTTTGGACTTGATTCCAAGTAGGTTATTCACTTCAAGATTATTTTCACCATGGAGAAATGAAACCTTTCCTTGGTTGAGCAGGTCAATCTCAAATTTGGTTTCAATATCCCTTAGCAACCTGACAGAAGAATCGATCGAGCAGCCGCTTGCTCCCAATTGACTTTCATCCACAGCCAAAATAATTACCTGATCAAACCTGATTTCAAATGAAGTGGGCATCAATGCGCCATGCGTATTCCATTGCTCACAAAAAACAGAAAGTCTTGAAGACAAGATATCTAGTTCTTTTTTCTCTAATTTTCTGTTTGATGTGTAAGTCCAGATTCTGGCATGACCTGGCATCTGATCAAAAGGTATATACATTAATTGTGTTGTTTTGCTTTTACTAGAAGACGTTGGGAACTGATTTTGTTCCCTTAACCTAACGGATATTTTTGTGAATTTGGTACTGATTCCCTATTTATTGTCAAAAATAAACCCCAAATTTTTAGATTGGGGTTTGATGAATACGATTTGAGGGTTGTTTAGATCCCCATATCCTTGGCGAGCATTTCCGCAAGGTCATAGACTTTCACTTCATTTTCTTTTTCTTTGTTTTTGACGCCATCGGACATCATTGTCAGGCAAAAAGGACAGCCGACTGCTATAGTGGCGGCACCTGTTGCCAAAGCTTCTTCTGTTCTTTCGACATTGATGTCTTTCTTGCCAGGCTCGGGTTCCTTAAACATCTGCGCTCCCCCTGCTCCACAGCAAAGTCCTTTTGTCTTGCAGCGCTTCATCTCTACCAACTCCACATCCAATGCCCTGATGACATCCCTTGGTGCTTCGTAGACATCATTTGCCCTTCCAAGGTAGCATGAATCATGGAAGGTTATTTTTTTTCCTTTGAATTCCCCTCCGCCCTGTAGGACGATTTTCCCTTCATTGATCAGCTGTTGTAGAAATTGGGAATGGTGGATGACTTCATATTTTCCTCCTAAAGCCGGATATTCGTTTTTGATAGTATTGAAGCAATGGGGACAGGCTGTTACGACTTTTTTAATCTCATAAGCATTCATGACCTGGATATTGGAAACAGCCTGCATCTGGAAGAGAAATTCATTTCCCGCTCTCCTGGCAGGGTCACCTGTACATGTTTCTTCGGGACCGAGTACGGCAAAACTTACACCGACTTTATTCAGGATTTTGACAAAAGCTTGGGTAACGGCTTTGTAGCGCTCATCAAATGAACCGGCGCAGCCTACCCAAAAAAGTATTTCAGGTGCTTGTCCTGAGGAGGCCATTTCGGCCATGGTTGGTACTTTATATGTTGACATTAATTAGATGTTAGATATGAGACATGAGATTTGAGACTTCAGAAACGAGATCCGTATTCCGGATTCCGATAAACAAGACTTTGTAATCAAGAATCAAATATTTGAAGGTATATCAAGTAGAATTTTTGATTTAGAATTGATGAAATAAAGCAATGAAAATTTGAACAAGTGATTTGGAATTCAAGAATATTTAAACCTTAGTGGCGTAAAATCTCAAATCTCAAATCTCGAGTCTCAAATCTATTTTATTTCTTCATCCTTGACTTTTTCTGCCCAATTGAACCTATCTGATGGTGGGAATTTCCAAGGAGAGAAAGCTGTTTCCATATTTTGGAACATGGCATTCCACTGAGCCGGAGAGGCGGATTCTTCCATGGACACATACCTTCTCATCTGTAGGATTATTGACAATGGGTCTATATTGATAGGGCAGGCTTCCACACAGGCATTGCAGGATGTGCATGCATTGATTTCTTCTTTGGTAGTATAATCTCCCAAAAGTGATTTGCCATCTGCCAAGCCAGGTCCTCCGGCATCTATGCTTTTGCCGACTTCTTCTGCCCTGTCCCGGACATCCATCATGATTTTTCTTGGGGAAAGCTTTTTGCCGGTGATGTTGGCAGGACATTCGGCTGTACACCTGCCGCACTCGGTACAGCTGTAAGCATTCATGACATTGACCCAACTGAGGTCATTGATATCTTTAGCACCAAACCTGCCGATTTCCGCAGCTGGTTCTGCATTTGTCTCAGAAGCTATACCCAGCATCATATTGACTTCGTTGGTCACCTCGGGCATATTCACCATTTCTCCTTTCGGTTTGAGGTTGGAGTACCAGGTATTTGGGAATGCGAGGAAAATATGCAAATGCTTGGAATAAGTCACATAAACGGCAAAAGCCAATATTCCAATGATATGGAACCACCAAGCAAACCGCTCAATGAACACCAAGGTGCTGTCATTCATTCCTTGAAATATTGGTTGAAGAAAGCTGCTGAAAAACAATCCATTCAATAAAGTATAGTGTTCAACACCTCTTGTTGCCAAGATCTGATCTGTGGCATTCATGGTTAGGATGGCAAACATCAATATGATTTCAATTACCAGAATAAGGTTGGCATCCATGGCAGGCCATCCGTTTAATTCAGGCTTAGTGAAGCGCTCTACTTTCATGACATTTCTCCTGATCAAAAAAGCCACACATGAAACCAATACAGCTATTGCCAGAAATTCAAAGATATTCATCGCCACTCCATAGGCCGAACCTAAAAACGGTGCGAAAATCCTATGTGTTCCGAATATCCCATCAATGACAAATTCCAGCACCTCAAGATTGATGATGACAAAAGCCACATAAATCATAAGGTGCAAAATCGCAGGAGTAAACCTTTTGAACATTTTCTGCTGTCCAAAGGCAACAAGCAACATCGTTTTCCATCGCTTGTCAGGAAGGTCATTTCGTGTTTCTCTTTTTCCTAGGAAAATGTTTCTTCGGAGGTAGCTTACTCTTTTGAAAAGAATATAACCTGCTACCGCAAAAACAAGGAGAAAAATTACTTGGGGTAAAATGCTCATATTGTTTGTATTAGCGTTATTGGCTTGGGTTTAGTCTAAATTTTTTAATCAAATGGTTTGTAACAATGGTTCAAATACCTACATTTGCATCACTTTAACGGAATCGGTGATATAGCTCAGTTGGTAGAGCATCGGACTGAAAATCCGTGAGTCGGTGGTTCGAGTCCACTTATCACCACATCTCCCGGTCTGCTTAGATCGGGATTTTTTTTGCCCTTTTGCTTCCAGTATTTTTTCAAACGCCTCGCTTTTCGATGCGGGTACCAAAATATAAAATAGTCTGCATGCATACTATTTATCCTACATTTAAAATTTTATGATTATCCGCTTGATTGCCACGATTGCAACACACCCCAACAAAGTGCTCAATACAATGGGATTTACTCATAATTTCCCCTCTCGAGAGGGGAAATTATGAGTATTTTAAATTAAAAAAGGAATGATGTTGGGTGTGTAATACATAGTGGTTAGCAAATGGTTATATAAAAAATTTTACATTTACAACAATGAAAAAAATCAGCCTCTTTTTAGTGTTTAGTTTT
>NZ_CDSBKL010000252.1:0-6085 GCF_977115555.1 Aquiflexum sp. | reverse complement strand
CTACCTCAAGGACAGCCTCAAAATATCCGACCCTTCAGAAGCTATCATCCAAAACATTATGTTCGTCGAAAACCCCAAAAATGGCAGCTTTGATCCCTTGATTGCAAGGTATTATCCCGACAATGAGGAATCCATCCGGGGGTTTGGAGAGATTTATTACAACAAAATACCCTTGGAATGGTCCGGGTTGGTGGATATATGGACGTATGACGAAAGGCATTTTATCGGATTTTATCTAAAAGACGGCCTCCCCTATAGCATCTCAAAGCTAAACAGAAGTTTAGAAGAAGATGGGGGGATATTCCCCAATCATGAAAACCAGAGAACAACAGATTGTTTTACTAGACCGCGGGTGGTGGCTACCTATATAACTGGAATAAATAACGGAATTCAACTGAATTATGTAGTCGCGAACGAAACGATCTGTATACCAGTGTCTGGGGGTAGCTTAGGGCATCAAACAACCTACTATGAATACTCTGAAACAATCAACAGTTCAGGAGGTAGCGATTTGGGAAATGGACACAATCAGAATGATCCATCCTACAATATCCCCTCACCGAATGACCCAGAGGAGTTAAGAAAAATGCAACTGGATTACCTAAGAAGCCATGGAGCCAGTGGATTCGTTGAGTTCATCGAAAACCTTCTGAAAACTTCAGGATTAACTATGACTGATGTTTTTGAAATAAATGAGTTGGTCAAAACGATCTATTTACAACAGAAAGCCAACTTCATGTTGGCCATCTTTAGCGCCGAAAATGTTGGGATTATTCTATCGCTCGCGTTTTCAAATAATATTTCCCCCCAGTTACGAAACTCGATTTTCAATGGTATAACTAGATATTCAGCATACAATGAGATATTTTTGATGGTTGGAAATAAAACTTGGGAATTCAACGGAATTAGGATCGTATTCAGCGGTTATACAAATCACGGGGCGATATCCTATGGGATTTCGAAAGGACTATCGCCATCATTAATCAGAAATATCCTAGCTAATGGCAACCCTGTCCTGGTTCCATACCAAAATGGGTACCAGTTGAGATTGCTATTACAATATGAAAGTAAAACCATCGCGATTGCCATTGACGCAAACGTTGGGTCTCAAAATTTTGGAAAAATCATAACCTATCTAACAAACTATTGAAAAAGACAAAAATGAGAAGTGAAATCAACAAAGTCCTTATGGATTGGAATCCAATCGGAGTACCATATCCCGACTTGGAAACTGAGTATGTTCGATACATTGATGAAATCATCGCTGTTATTTCAGAATTAGAAAGGTTGAATGATTTGATTGATGACATCGAAGGTAATCGGATTGGCTATTTTTACACATCTTCAGAAAAAAGAAATGAGGTATCCCAAAATCTTTTCAATATTGGCAATTCAATATGAAATACCTGGCGTCCGGCCTGCCCACGTAACTGCTTAATTACTTCTTTGCTTTATTTATTTAAAGAAAGCTACAAAGACCTAACGTTTTAAAGAATTGTCTCGGTGTAGATTCAACAATGTTTGTTTTCGGCGCAGAAAATAATTGACTCCTGCGACTTGCCTTTCGGGTAAAGAATGGACTTACATCCAAAGCGAATTTGAGTACCCCAAAAAAGTAGTGGCCGTCACCTATGTCGCATCAAGTGGGCAGGTATGCACCTACCTGCAATCAAAGCAATTACTTGAAATCCCGATGATTCATGATATTGACCTGACATAGGATGATTGAGTGGAACTGAAAGGGACGTCCGACGCTAGAACGACCATTCTCTTGGTCCTCAAGGACGAGTGGATGCAAAAGGACAGATTTGTCCTTAGATTCAAAGTCCTAGCCTGAGAGGTAATTTCCAAATATGGGGTATAGAGTAAAAATGGTTTGCCCCATCATATCAAAGCCCTCGGAACCTTACCCCGAGGGCTTTTCTCTTTTATTTGACCTTCTACATTTTTTAAGAAAATCGACTTCGGTTGGATTTACTTTTTACCTTACCCGGACTCCCTGTCGTCATCCTTCCTTCCCTTTAAGAAAGACAATTCTCTTTTCAATATAGCTTCACCCTCCCCAGTCAAATCTCAAACCTGATCCCCTGTGCGAGTGGGAGGGTTGTACTGTAATTGATCGTGTTGGTCTGACGGCGCATGTAGGCTTTCCAAGAGTCGGAGCCTGATTCACGGCCTCCACCGGTTTCTTTTTCTCCGCCAAAAGCACCTCCGATCTCTGCGCCGGATGTTCCGATATTGACATTGGCAATGCCGCAATCCGACCCTGCAGCCGAAAGAAATGCTTCCGCCTCCCGCATATTCAGCGTCATGATGGCTGAAGATAATCCCTGAGGCACACCGTTGTGCATAGAGATAGCTTCTTCCAGGGTATTGTATTTCATGATATACAGGATCGGTGCAAAAGTCTCATGCTGCACCATTTCAAAATGGTTTTCGGCTTCAATGATACAAGGCTTCACATAACAGCCGGATTCATAACCTGACCCGCTTAGTACTCCACCTTCGACCAACTCTTTTCCTCCCTCCTTTTTTACTTTTTCTATGGCTTTGAGATACATATCCACTGCTTCTTTGTCTATCAAAGGACCGACATGGTTTTTCTCATCCAAAGGATTTCCGATGACCAATTTGGTATAAGCCGAGGCCAACCTTTGCTTGAAGGTATCATAAATGGATTCGTGGATAATCAGCCTTCTTGTGGTAGTGCAGCGCTGCCCGGCTGTGCCCACTGCCCCGAACAGTGCACCACGGATGGCAATTTCAAGATCTGCATTTTCGGTTATGATAATGGCATTGTTGCCACCAAGTTCTAACAAAGACCTCCCCAATCTTGCAGCTACTGCTTGGCCCACGATTTTTCCCATACGGGTGGATCCTGTAGCGGAAATCAAAGGAACCCGGGTATCCTCTGTCATCATCTGCCCTACTTTGTAATCTCCCACGATCAATCCTGATATTCCTTCGGGCAAGTTATTTTCTTTCAGGACTTTATTGATAATATGCTGACAGGCAACTCCTGAAAGTGGTGCTTTCTCAGAAGGCTTCCAGATACAGACATCACCACATACCCAAGCTATCATGCTGTTCCATGACCAAACTGCCACCGGGAAGTTAAATGCAGAAATAATTCCCACTGTTCCGATCGGGTGCCATTGCTCATACATCCTGTGTCCGGGGCGCTCCGAGTGCATAGTCAGTCCGTAAAGTTGTCTGGAAAGCCCGACTGCAAAATCACAGATATCGATCATCTCCTGAACTTCTCCCAGACCCTCCTGATAGGATTTCCCCATTTCGTAAGATACCAGTTTACCCAAATCGGCTTTTACTTCACGGAGTGCATTGCCCATTTGGCGGACAATTTCCCCTCGCTTTGGTGCAGGAGTTGTTCTCCAGATATGAAATGCTTCTTGGGATTTGGCGATGACCTGTTCATAACTTTGACGGTCTGTCACTTGGACTTTGCCGATAAGGGCACCGTCCGCCGGAGAATAGGAGCTGATATATTCCTGACTTGTGTTGATCCACTCATTTCCGGTGGAAGTTCCTAAGTTTTCTGCCTTAAGTCCAAGATTTTGAAGAGCGGCTTTTATTCCGAATTGATCTGACATGATATATTTGGATTTATTGATTCTGCATTCTGGGTAAAACTATCAAAAAATAGGCCTATTGTTTTTCCTTTTTCTTTTTTTCATCCTTCGATTTTGGAAAATACCTATTGATATCCACATATTCCAACACAGGTTGGAGTTTTGGGCCGACATCAAATCTGTAGACAAAATTGATTCGGTAATTGCCTGTCTGAAAATCTGTCTGAAAACTCCTTGCCTCTTCAATTCGCACGTTATTATGGACATAGTTGGCATTAATAGACCAAACAGGCCCATTATATCCTAAAAAACCCCTCAAGAAATAATTAGAATTGAATCCCCAACGTCCTACTTTTTCCGAATTGGAGGATAATGTGGTATTTCCTAAACCAATATTTCCAGAAACCATACCCGTAATAAAAAAATGCTTGGCAAACACCAAGGTGTGCACATAACCAAGGTTTGGTCCAAATTCAAAAAAAGAAACCCTGTTGAATTCCAAAGGATCAGGGATAAATTCAGGTAGAATATTTCCCTCATCACTTGCATTACCAAAGTAAAACTCCATACCTGCTACCAAGCTGCCGGCGGATTTTTTTTGCCATGCGCTTTGAAGAAATGCGGCTTTTAATGATAGCTTTTCTCCATTTAATAAGTATTGCACATTTGCTCCAAACTTTCTCACACTCATATCCGGAAATGCAAGGTTTTCAGGAATATCAGGCAAAGGGCCTGAGTAATTTCTAAGAAAAAACCCATTATAAAATTGTCCGAAAAGATCAATAACCCAATTTTTTGGATAAATATGTGCTTGCAAGTCCAAATAACGGGTTTCTACCTGGTTCCTATTTGGATTCATGAAATTGAAGCCATAGGCAAGGTTCAGCGTAAAATCATTGTAGGTAGCACCAATACCGAGATTTAGGGTGGAATTGGGTTCAAGTCTAATCCTTGAGTTTCCGCTATTTTCTCTAATCAATAAGGAGGTGTATTTTCGGGAAGTATAAAGTCTTGTAGTCAACAACTTCCTGTAGGAAACATAATAGGAAGTATCCCCTTGGGCTATTGATTTAATTGGTGAAAGACAAAACAAAACTAAGATTAGGGCAAAACCCGGAATAAAACATCTTCCAAAAAGCTTAAAATTATCAACATAAGTTTTTGCCATTTTCAAAAATAACAAATATCAAGACGATAAATAAAAAAATCCGCATTTCTGCGGATTTTAAATGTCAAATGGAGATCAGTAAAAATGATTATCTAGATAATCTCCATTCAGTTTAATTATCAAAAGTCTTTAGCAGAAAAAGTTGCTTAATCACCCGAGACAAATATAAAAAACTTTTGTTGAATATTCCAAGACCTTTTTCACGGTATTTTTTGATTTATTAGCCAAAAAATCATAAATCAATTTTCAAATACGCTTAAAATCAAGGTTCTAAGGCTGTTAAAACTATTTAGCAAAAGTCAAAAAAAAAATATTTTTTTCCTTGAACCAGGGTATAGATTCCATATTACACCAGTTTCTTTTTCTGAAAGTTCCCAAAGTCTTTTAGCTACTGCTTTGTCTTTAGCATGTGGTTCTATTTTGTGTGCGCCAACTGGACCAACCCAATTGCTTCTTCCTGTTGGTCCATAAAAACCGCTTTGGTCTAAATTTGGTTCTGTTGCACACATTAATTGCGGATAAGCACCTTTTTCAGCTGACTGTGTTAAAGGCATCATTAGGTAAAACATAATTCGCATCATTAAACTTCCACTTGTACTTATTAGGTTTGTTCTTGAGGCTCCTGGATGACAAGCGTAAGCTTTTACATTGGTATTTCCTATAGCTTTTAATCTATCTTGCAATTCATAGATTGTCATTATTTGAGCCAATTTACTTTGACTATAAGCATAATTAGGTGTGTAGCCTTTATCCCAATTCAAGTCATCAAATTTTATCGTTTTTATACCCATATTATATCCCATACTACCCACGGTTACTATGCGTCCATTAGATTTTTCAATAAGAGGAAACAATAAAGCTTGTAATGTCCAATTTCCATAATAATTCGTTCCCATTTGGCTTTCCCAACCGTCAACAGTTAGCGTTTGTTTTGGCACTTGGGCAATGGCAGCGTTACAAATTAGTGCATCAATTTGAGGAACTGTTTTTAAAACTTCTTCGGCTGCTTTTTTTACAGATGCTTGTTTAGATAGGTCCATTTGAATATTAATTACTTCAATAGCTTTACCCAATTCTTGTTTTAATATTGCGATAGTATCTTCTGCTTTTTTTGAGTTTCTATTAAGCATTACCACTTTTGCACCTTTTGAAAGTAGAATTTTTGCAGCTTCAAATCCTGTTCCGCTTGTAGTTCCTGTTATGACGTATGTTTTACCATTTAATTTTCCAATTCTGTCTGGAGTCCAACCTTTTTTACCAAATTGATTTGTTTCCATTTTGTCTGTTTTTTTTATGTTAAAAATTATAACACAAAGGTCAGGTGGAA